>UROA01000126.1 GCA_900549355.1 uncultured Collinsella sp.
CGCAGGTGGCCGACCCACGCGCCGCCCGATGCCGATGAGCCAGCATCCGAGGCGTTTGCCGCCAAGGCCGCCGAGACCCGTGCCACCTTTAAGGAGTGCATGGACGACGACTTTAACACCGCTGGTGCCATGGGTGCCGTCTTTGGCTTTGTGACCGAGTGCAACCAGTACCTGGAGCAGGCGGGCGACGCTGCCGACAAGGCCGCCGCGCTTGCCGCCGCCGACACGCTGACCGAGCTGCTCGATACGTTTGGCGTCGAGCTTCCCGAGCCCAAGGTCGAGCTGCCGCTGGGCCTGCTGGGCGTTGCCGCCGGCCTGGTCGCCTACACGGGTGACGACGTGGACGAGGCCGCTGCCAAGATTCTCGAGGCTCGTGCCGAGGCTCGTGCCGCCAAGAACTGGGATCTGGCAGATGCCATCCGCGACCAGCTCAAGGACCTCGGGCTGACGATTGAAGATACCGCCGCCGGCACTCGTATCAAATCTCTCTAATCCCCGCGGGTTTCCCAAGCACCCGACCTTGCCGTTCAAACCGTCGCTCGCGTACTCAAGTACGCGTCGCTCCTCTTTCACGGCAATCTCGGGCACTTGGAAAACCCGTACCGACCGCCCGAATTAATATTCATGGGCGGTCGTTTATTTTGTTTCGTTTGATAGTTGTATTTAGGAGGTCGCTTTATGGCCGACAATCGCAAGCGTGCGCCTCGTGGCGGCAAGCAGGCCGCTTCTGGCTCGCGTCCGATTCGCCGCAATGACCGCGCTGCCGCTCCCAAGGGCCAGCGTGATCGCACTCAGGCCGCACGTCCGCAGCGCGATCGCAACCGCGACGCTGTCCAGGCTCCCAAGGGCGAGTTTATCGAAGGTCGTCGTGCTGCCGCCGAGGCGCTGCGCACTGGTTTTCCCATCAAGTGCGCGCTCATTGCCGAGGGCGGGGAGCGCGATGCCGCTTTGTCGCGCCTGGTCGACGACCTCAACGCCGCGGGTGTCCGCATTAAGTATGTGCCGCGCGCGCAGCTCGACGCGCTGTCGAGCCATGGCGCCCACCAGGGCATCGCGCTCGAGGTTGGCAACTTTCCCTATGCCGATGTCGCCGATATTCTCGACCGCGCAGGCGAGGGTCCGGCACTTGTCGTGGTGCTCGACCACGTGACTGACGACGGCAACTTTGGCGCCATCGTGCGCTCCGCCGAGGTTGTGGGCGCGGCCGGCGTCATCATCGCCAACAAGCGTGCCGCCGGCGTGACCGTGGGCAGCTACAAGACTTCAGCCGGCGCCGTCATGCATCTGCCTATCGCGCAGGTGCCTAACATCGCCCGTGCGCTCGATGACCTCAAGGCCGCTGGCTTTTGGGTGGGCGGTGCCTCTGAGCACGCCGAAGGCAGTTGCTGGGATGCTCCCTTCGAGGGTCGCGTGGCGCTCGTCATGGGCTCCGAGGGCGACGGTATCTCGCGCCTGGTGCTCGAGAAATGCGACTTTTTGACCAAGCTTCCCCAGCGCGGCATGACCGAGAGTCTCAACGTTGCCCAGGCAACGACGGCGCTGTGCTTTGAGTGGCTGCGCCGCAACGCCGGCGAGCTCATGGGGGAGGAGTAGCGCATGTCCAAAAAGAACCGTGCCAAGTCCAAGGCCAAGCGCTTTGGTGAGGGCTCGGCCAAGCCGATTGTTTCGGCCGCGACCTACGGCGTGGGCGGCAATGCGTTTGCGCAGGCTATCGCCGACCCAGTCTCGACGGTGCACTCCAACAAGCCCGAGCTGCTGGTGGTCGACGGTTACAACGTGATCCACTGCACGCCACGCTACGAAAAGCTCGTCTACGACCATTCCGACGATCCGTATTCCAGCGACGTTCACGATATGGCGCGCACCGCCCTCATCAACGACGTTGCCGCGTTTGCCCAGGGCCGCTACGAGGCCGTGATCGTGTTCGACGGCGCGGGCAATATCTCCAACGAGCGCCCCAACCTGCCGGCCCGCGGCGTGCGCATCGAGTTTTCGCCGACGGGCGTCTCTGCCGATACCGTGGTGCAGAAGCTCTGCATCGAGGCACGTGAGGAAGGCCGCGCGTGCTCCGTGGTATCGAGCGACGGCACGATCCAGGCCGTCGTCATGGGTAAGGGCGTCACGCGCATCTCGAGCCGTATGCTGGTGGACGAGATCAAACAGATCGATAACGACGTTCACGAGGCAGAGGAAGCTCCGCAGATCAAGATGACTCTGGGCAGTCGCCTGAGCCCCGATGCTCTGGCCAAGCTCAAGGCCCTGCGCGGGAGGTAGAGAAGTTGGCGGGGCAATGCTGCCTCGCTAACTCCATTCAGCGATGTCGATCATTCTTTCGAGGCGCCACGTTAGCGCCTCTTTTAGATATGGCAGCCTTGCCGTGAGCGCGTCGTTTCTGGAAAGAATCTCGATTGCCTCGTCAACGAAGCCTTCGAGTTTGTCGCCGTCAAACCAGCCCATGTCCTCGACGAGCAACATTTGTTTGGCGGGACTTGAATGAAATTGTGCGCTGGTAAAACTGTGCTCTCCCGCCCTAAGCTCCTCTAGCGATATGTTGCACCAGAGTGATGAGCCCGAATCGAAGGTGGGGGCAGGTCTGCAGGCTTGCGTGTTGACGTTTCGCACAAGGCCAAAGTTACGCCAATGGCGGTCATAGTTGGCGATGATGTCGTCGCATACGATCATGCGGTCAAGGGCATCCTTGACGCCTGTCACCCCGAGCTCCTCGCAGTTTGCTACATATCGCTCGTAGTCGGTTAGCCGTTCATCTGCGTTCGCGTACTGGTTTACATAGAACGCAGGGACATACTCTTCTTCATCAGTTAAGAAGACATCGCATATGCTCAGGGCGGAAGTGCCCGTGCCCTCGAGCGAGTAAGGCACATAATCGCAGGCGTTTAGGATGCGACGGTGAAGTACAGTCGCCACCAGCTCGTTATAAGGTTCCTGGTTCAGGTGCGCTCCTGCTTTATGCAGAATTCGACGCTCGCCCTCGCACGTCCAGTACTTTTGAAGATTGCCGTCCGAGGTGTTATCGGGCTTTGCGGCAGCCGCTTTTCCCTCTGGGGCAAAGGGCGCAATGGACAGTGAGACGTCATCAAAGGCGTTATTGAAGAAGTTAATATCTTCCCACGCGAGACCGGAACCTTGGGGTCTAATCCAATACTGGTCGGATAGGGAGAGGCCGAGATTTCGCTGGACGAGTTCATCGGGAACATCGACTGCGGCTTCTGCAAGCAGGGAGGCTAGCCCAATGCGCGCGAGCGGGATACCGCGTCCTCGCCACCAAGTGCGGAAGGAGTCGAGCGATATGGGGCTATTAGGGCCAAATACTCCAATAGGGGCATGGACGTAATCGATGTTGACGCCGATGTGGGTAAAGTCTTTTCGCGATGTGCTGTAGACCAGCTGAGCGACTTCGTGCGTGCGATTCATGAGGGTGAACGCGATCTCGCTCTTACCGTGGCCGCGACGGGGGCGTCCCCCCGTTTTGGTCACGGAGCGGAGTCGCGTGTCGACGCTGTCTTTGTCGATGAGCCATACACCAGAAGCCTTGCGGGCCTCAAGTGCTCCGTTTTTTATGAGCTCCTGCACCCTGCGCGGAGTGATGCCGAGCAGCTCGGCGGCTTCTTTGGTAGTAAGCATCGCGAAACCCTTCGCCAGAACGAATAGTTTTATATATAGCAATTGTAATTAAAACTATTCGTTCTGGCGAATGGTTTTAAGATTGAGGGCGCACTGACAGAAATGAACGGGCCTGGTACGCGTTGTTGCTGGATTTTGCATATTTGTATAACGCCGTGCGGCCTGTTGCGCCCCGTCCGCAATTCCTTTATTCTTAACTGGCTTCGCGTGAAAGCGCCAAGTGTGCCAGTGTGGCGCAACGGTAGCGCAACTGATTTGTAATCAGTGGGTTGCAGGTTCGATTCCTGTCACTGGCTCCATGAGAGTTTCGGGCTCTGTTCCTTTGTGGGACAGGGCCCGTTTCTATTTATGTCTATAAGTCAGCGGGTGTGGTGCCAACCAAGCTTCAGGTTTGTCTCAATCTGTAACACGAAGAGGCTGGAAACCGTTCTAGCTGTTACAGAATGAGACGTAAGCTGGGGTCTCTGCGAAACATCTCGATCAGTAACAGATAGGGGAGGAATAATCCTCTTACTGTTACAGATCGAGACAGAAGCCGGGGCGAGGTTGGTCATCGTCATCGAGCGTGGATTATCGGACGAACGAGCGTGGAAAATCTTCCGCTTAGTGAATGAGCGTGGATAATCTGCCACTTTAGATTCGATGGCACGGCAAAGTGGGAGATTATCCACGCTCGATTTCAAACGGAAGAAAATCCACGCTCGATTTTGCCTGGGAAGAGCAATCTTCTGTCTGGGAAGCCCCGATCTCGACCTATATATAAGTGCAAATAAGCCGTTATCGAAGTTCGATCCTGAAGGTGTACTCTACTACACCAAAGTATTACCTCGGGAAACGTCAGCTCAGTATCCAAATCCACCGTCCTTCATAGCCAAACTCAACAAAACCGCAGGTCAAAGGTATATAGATACGCCCGGCACCGTGTATCTAGAGGTTTTCGTTGACAGCCCCTAAGGTTGCATCGTATTATCTTTTTCGTTCGCGGGGGCGGCGGTCCAAAAGGCCAAAGAACCAGCGGATACTTGAACGATTGGGAGTTTGCCCGAGTGGTTAATGGGGACGGGCTGTAAACCCGTTGGCTCTGCCTACATAGGTTCGAATCCTATAGCTCCCACCCGTCAAGTGCCTGTATAGCTCAGTCGGTAGAGCACTTCGTTGGTAACGAAGAGGTCACCAGTTCAAGTCTGGTTGCAGGCTCCATCCGGCGGTGTAGCTCAGTTGGTTAGAGCACACGGTTCATACCCGTGGCGTCACTGGTTCGAATCCAGTCACCGCTACCATAGGTAACACGGTGGCTTCTCAATAGTATGTTGAGAGGCCACTATGGTATAAAGGCAAAGTCCCGTCCGGGGACGACCTGTTAAGAGGAGGGCTTTATGGCCAAAGAGAAGTTTGAGCGCACTAAGCCGCATGTTAACATCGGCACCATTGGTCACGTCGACCACGGCAAGACCACGCTGACCGCCGCCATCACCAAGGTTCTCTCCGAGACCGAGGGCTGCAAGGCTGACTTCACTGCGTTCGAGAACATCGACAAGGCTCCCGAGGAGCGCGAGCGCGGCATCACGATCTCCGTCTCCCACGTCGAGTACGAGACTGCTGCCCGTCACTACGCTCACGTTGACTGCCCGGGCCACGCTGACTACGTCAAGAACATGATCTCCGGTGCTGCTCAGATGGACGGCGCGATCCTGGTCGTCGCCGCT
>UROA01000127.1 GCA_900549355.1 uncultured Collinsella sp.
TTAGGAGCGCCGGTCAATACGGGGCCCGCTCCATTTGTCAATTCCTTCAAGCGAATGTGTCGGGAATGTTTCAATGCATGAATATGCAAGCCATTTACGTGTTCATGCATCTTTTGGTGCTAAAGTTTCAACCCACTTCATAACGACCGCTGCGAAATGCGCATCGGTGCATAAATCGCAGACAAGGAGTCTGATATGTCTTTCAAGGTTGGAATCGTCGGCGCGGCTGGATATGCCGGAGCCGAGCTCATTCGCCTCGTGCTCGGCCATCCCGAGTTTGAACTTGTTGCCATTACGTCCAACGCCGATGCCGCCCAGCCGCTGTCCGCGGTGTATCCGAGCTTTGCTGGCGTGAGCGATCTGGTTTTCACCACGCATGACGCCCCCGAGCTCAAGAGCTGCGATGCGGTTTTTCTTGCCGTGCCGCACACAGCTGCCATGGCACAGGTGCCCGCGCTGCTTGCATCGGGCGTCTCCTGCTTTGATCTTTCGGCCGACTACCGCCTGAACGACGCGTCCGTCTTTGAGACGTGGTATGCCGCCGCGCATACGAGCCCCGAGCTGCTCAAGACGCGTGCTTTCGGCCTCCCCGAGCTGTTCTGCCAGGACTTAGAGACCGCTGCTTCCAGCCATGCCGCTGGCAAGTCCGTGCTGGTCGCCTGCGCCGGTTGCTATCCCACCGCAACGAGCCTTGCCGCCGCGCCCGCCGTGCGCGCTGGCTGGGTTGCCCAGAGCGGCCCCGTGATCGTTGATGCCATCAGCGGTGTGACGGGTGCCGGCAAGTCCTGCAACGCTCGTACGCATTTTTGCAGCGCTGACGAGAACTTGGAGGCCTACGGCGTGGGCAAGCATCGCCACACGCCCGAGATTGAGCAAATCCTTGGCCTGACCGATCGCGTCGTCTTCACCCCGCATCTGGCACCGCTCAAGCGCGGCCTGCTCTCCACGGTGACGCTGCCGCTCACGCCGCAGGCCATCGACTCCCTGGCTCTTGAGGATGTCGTCGACTATTACAAGCAGTTCTACGCTGGACGCACCTTTGTGCGTGTGCTCGACGCCGGCCAGCAGCCCAAGACGGCTTCGGTCGTTGGAACCAACGCCGCCCAGATTGGCCTTGCGCTCAACAAACGCGCGGGCGTGCTGGTGGCGACGGGCGCTATCGACAATCTGTGCAAGGGCGCTGCGGGCCAAGCAGTCCAGTGTGCCAATATCGTCTTTGGCTTTGACGAGCGACGAGGCTTGCCCACAGTGGCGTGCCCGGTGTAGCACATTCGATTGTTAGCGATTTGGTAGTCGGGTATCGAGTTGGGCGCCACTTTTAAGCTGGTCTAGTAGTTGCGACCGGTATGGCGTGCCAGCCGATGCCCGCTTTTTTGTTTGATATAAGGAGTCGTAGGGACGATGAACACCGACCTGATTGATATCAAGATTCGCGCCGTCGAGGGTGGCGTTACGGCAGCGGCCGGCTTTAAGGCCGCAGGCATCCATGCGGGATTCCGGAAGAATCCCGAGCGCTTAGACTATGCGCTCGTCATGCCCGATAAACCCTGTCCCGGCGCCGGCGTGTTTACGACCAACCGCTTTTGCGCGGCGCCCGTGCAGGTGAGCCGTGCCAACCTGGGCGGTGCGGACAAGGGCTACGGTATCATCGCCGGTGTTTCAATCAACTCCGGCAACGCGAACGCCGCCACGGGCGAGACCGGCCTTGCCTGCGCGCGCGAGACCTGCAACATCGCATCGCAGGTTATCGGCTGCGAACCCCAGCAGATCCTGGTTGCCTCCACGGGTGTGATTGGCCAGATTCTGCCGATCGACACGTTTGAGACCGCCATTCCTGCTGCCTACGAGGCGCTCTCCGCCCACGGTGGCGCCGATGCCGCTCGCGCCATCATGACGACCGACACGCACTCCAAGGAGTACGCCGTGTCCTACGTCAGTGAGGCTGCGGGTCATGCGGGCAATGTCTATACGGTAGGCGGCATGTGCAAGGGCTCGGGCATGATCATGCCTAATATGGCCACCATGATCGCAGTTATCACCACCGATGCCCCCGTCGAGCCTGCGGCACTTCATGCCCTGCTGCTCTCGACCGTCAAGCAGACCTTTAACAAGGTAACGGTCGATTCCGACACCTCGACCAACGACACCTGCATCATGCTTGCTTCTGGCGCTGCTGCCGCAGATGCCGAGGCCATCGTCGAGGGCACTGACGCCTTTGACGAGTTGGCCTTTGCCGTGCACGAGGTGTGCGAGAGCCTGGCGCGCAACATCGCGGCCGATGGCGAGGGTGCGTCAAAGCTCGTGACGGTTAACATTACCGGCGCCGCCAACGACGAGGAAGCCGATATCGCCGCCCGTGCCGTCGCCAATTCGCCGCTCGTTAAGACCTGCATTGCCGGCCACGACTGCAACTGGGGCCGTGTTGCTATGGCGCTTGGCAAGTGCGGCGTGAAGTTTAATCAGGAAGACGTTTCCATCGACATGATGGGCATGCCTGTCTGTCGCGACGGTCTGACTGTTCCCTTTGACGAGGACGAGGCTCTACGACGTTTCGAGGCGCCCGAGATCGTGATCTCGGCCGACCTGGGCGCAGGCGACGCGGCAACGACTGTGTGGACCTGCGACCTCACGCATGAGTACATCTCCATCAACGGCGATTACCGTTCCTAGATTCCAGGCACGCTGCGCATCTTGCCGCGATTGCGGACAGCGGAGCACGGCGCGATAACGATACGAAAGACGAGGCAGATTATGAAATTCGCACGCGATTGTCGTTCGAGCGAATCCAACGAAGCAACCGCGCAGCTGCTGTTCGAAGCGCTGCCGTGGATTAAGAACTTGACCGGCAAGACGGTTGTTATCAAATATGGCGGAGCCGCCATGGTTGATGAGCAGCTGCGCCGCGACGTGATGAGCGATATCGTTTTGCTCAAGATCATCGGTATGCGCCCCGTCATCGTGCACGGCGGCGGCAAGGCTATCAACGAGGCGCTGAGCCATTACGATATTCCCGTCGAGTTTAAGAACGGCCAGCGCGTGACCACGCCGGCGACTATGGATATCGTGCGCGAGGTGCTGGGCGGCAAGGTCAACCAAGAGCTGGTTGCTGCCATCAACCACCACGGCAACCTGGCCGTGGGCGTGTCGGGCAGCGATGCCGGCACGCTCATCGCCGAGCCGCTCGACCCCGAGCTCGGTCGCGTGGGCAAAGTGACGCACGTCAACACCGACTATATCGAGTGCTTACTCGATAGCGAGTACATCCCCGTCATCGCTACCGTCGCGGCGGGGGAGGACGGCGGTTTCTTCAACATCAACGCCGACACCGCCGCCGGTGCCGTTGCCGCGGCGCTCCACGCGCATAAGGCGATCTTTTTGACCGACGTCGATGGCCTGTACAAGGACTTTAGCGACAAGGACTCGCTTATCTCCAACCTAACGCTCGACGAGGTCAACGAAATGCTCTACGGCGGCGAGGGCGATAAGGGCATGATTCCTAAGCTGCGTGCGGCCGTCGATGCGCTTACCGGCGGCGTATTTCGTGCCCACATCATTAACGGTACCACGCCGCATTCGCTGCTCCTGGAGCTGCTGACCGATGCCGGCGTCGGCACCGTGATCCATTCCACCGAGACGGCTTACGAGTTCGATACGCATCCGCATCCGCTTTCGACGTTTGCTGCGCGTCTGACCGAAAACCTTGACGAGGTCGAGAAGCTTCAGACGGTCTAGCTGACCCGCAGCCGCCCCATTCCTGCACCCATAGCCCCGCGCCGTCTGGCGCCCAACGAAAGGCATCCCATGTCACTTGCAGCTCAGCAATCGCTTGAATCCCATTACGTTATGCATACCTTTGGCCGCTCTCCGGTCGAGTTTGTCGAGGGTCACGGCATGAAGCTCACCGGCGACGATGGCCGTGAGTACCTCGACTTTCTTGCCGGCATCGGCGTGTGCAGCCTAGGTCATGGCGACCCGGCTGTGCTCTCGGCGCTCGAGGCACAGACCAAAAAGCTCATGCATGTCTCCAATTACTTCTACATTGAGCAGCGCGGACAGGTCGCGGCGCTGCTGTCCAAGCTTGCTAACGACGACGTAGATGGTGCGCGCGTGCTTGCCGATGCCATTGTCGCCGGCGATGAGACCACGGCAGCTGCTCTTGGTGCCCCGGCTGCGGATGAGCAGGTTTGGGAGACCTTCTTTGCCAACTCTGGCGCCGAGGCCAACGAGGGCTCGATGAAGCTCGCGCGCCTGTACGCCAAGCGTGCCGGTAATGGCGGCAACACCATCGTGTGCATGCGCGGCGGGTTCCACGGCCGTACGCTCGAGACCATTGCCGCCACCATGCAGGATTGGCTGCAGGACAGCTTCCGCCCGCTGCCGGGTGGCTTTGTGGCCTGCACGCCCAACGATGTCGATGAACTGCGTGCGATCTTTAAGCAGCTGGGCAGTGAAATTTGCGCCGTGATGCTCGAGCCGATCCAAGGTGAGAGTGGCGTGCACCCTATGACCGAGGAGTTTATGGCGGCAGCGCGCGACCTGGCACACGAAGTGGGCGCCGTGCTTATCGCCGACGAGGTCCAGTGCGGTATCTTCCGCACGGGTAAGCCGTTTGCGTTCCAGACTTATGGCGTGGAGCCTGACATTATGAGCCTTGCCAAGGGCATTGCTGATGGCGTGCCCATGGGTGCCGTCGTGGCAAAGAAGGAGATTGCCGACGTGTTTAAGCCGGGCGACCACGGCTCGACCTTTGGCGGTAGCTGCTTGGCCGTCGCGGCGTGCGCCGCGACGCTTTCCGCGCTTGTGCACGGCGACTACGCTGAGCATGCCGCCAAGGTGGGCGCCTATATGGAGCAGGCGCTGGCTAAGCTTCCGCATGTGGTAGAGGTGCGTGGCCGTGGCCTGATGCTCGGCTGTGATTTGGATGATGCCGCGGGCGACGCGCATGATGTTGTTGCCCGCGCGCTGGCCGCCGGTGCCGTGATCAACGCTACAGGTGCGCATACGCTGCGTTTCCTGCCGCCGCTCGTCTGCGAGGAAGCCGACGTGGACAGTCTGATTGAGATCCTGTCGGATGTCTTGGGCTAACGCGGCGCAATAACTCAATTTGGACCGGGTTCCGGACTGTGGGCGTGTCCTATGCGGCATGATTCAGCGGTCTGGAGCCCGTTTTGCCTTAGATTTGCTAAGGCAGGGAGACCTGCTGGTCAAAAAACATCAAATATGAGTACTGTTACCGATTTGGTGGCAGCAATTTTGGACTAATAAGGCCAGATAGCAAGTCGAAATGGTAGCGCACAGAGATGTGGTGTAAGAGGCGGGGCATGCCCCGCCTCCGCCCTTT
>UROA01000128.1 GCA_900549355.1 uncultured Collinsella sp.
CGATGCCCAGCGTCTTGGCCGTAAATGGTCGGGCGCTTATCCTCGCCGGTGCCGTTGGTAAAGCGAATTTCGATCTGTTCGGCGAGGGCGTCGATGGCCGCCTCGTCGTCCAGATCGATGCCGCGATCGAGCGCGGCGAAGGTGACTGCGCGATACATGGCGCCCGTGTCGAGCTTGTTAAAGCCCAGCTGGCGGGCGATCTCCTTGGCGATGGTTGACTTGCCGGAACCGGCGGGGCCGTCGATGGCGACGATCATGCAATGCTTCCTTTCGATGGTTGACGTGCTGGTATGGTTCGCGGGCGTTGGGGCGCGGCGGGTTGCCTAACCCGTGTAGCGCTCGCGGTAGGTGTTGCGCTTGGGCGCAGAACCGTGGCTGCCGTGGTGACGCGTGCGGCTGGCGGTGTTGGTCGCCGGCGCGGCGACGCGCTTGGAGCTGGCCTGCTTGGGCGGGATGCCGCCGCTTTTTAGGATCTGCACCTCGCGGTCGGTGAGCTCGCGCCACGAGCCCTTGGCCACACCCTCGAGCTCCAGGCCGGCAAAGTTGCAGCGATGCAGACGGATTACCGGATGGTGAATCTTGCTCAGCATGCGCTTGACCTGGTTCTTGCGGCCCTCGCGGATGATGACCTCCACGGCGGTGGTGCCGGGCTTGACGCCCTGGGGAGCTACGGCCTCGGCCTCGCGCGCGTTAATGATTCGGCAGATCGCCGGCTGGCATAGGCCGTCGTCGAGCTCGATGCCACGGCGGAGCGGCTCCAAGTCGTGGTCGGTGAGGCGACCGTCTACGAGTGCCTGATAGGTCTTGTAGACGTGCTTGCTGGGGTGCAGCAGGTCCTGTGACAGGTCGCCGTCGGTGGTAAAGAGCAGAAGGCCTGTGGTGTCGCGGTCCAGGCGACCCACCGGGAAGAGCCCCGGAAAACGGTCGCGGGGGACCAGGTCGGCCACACAAGGGCGCTCCTGCGGATCGCTCATGGTGGTGAGGTAGCCGGTCGGCTTGTAGAGCATCAGGGACACGGCGCCCTGGTTGAGCTTGACGGGCATGCCGTCGACCTCGATATGGTCGCGGTCGACGTCGACTTTGGTGCCCAGCTCGGTTGCGACCTGGCCGTTGACGGTCACGCGGCCGGCGGTCATCAGGTCCTCCGATCCGCGGCGGCTCGCAACGCCCGCGCGCGCCAAAAAGCGCTGCAGGCGCATGGTGTGCGGGTAGACGGGCTGGGCGTCGGTTGCGGGCACTGCGTTGCCCATGGCGCGCGTCTCCCCTACTTCGTTAGTCCTCGTCATGCATATCCTCCGAGGTCTCGTCGACGACCAGGGTCTTAAAGTCCTCGACTGCCTCAACATCTTCAACATCGGTATCGAGCAGTTCGCGCTCTTCGTCCAGGTCCTCGGCCTGCTCCTCGAGCGTGGACTGAATGCTGCGGCCGCTCAGGCGCTCGCGGATAAACTGACGTGACTGCTCGTCGGGGGCAAACTGCTCCAGGTCGGGCAGGTCTCGGGTGGAGCGCAGACCGAACTTTTCCAAGAAGGCGTTAGTCGTGCCGTAGATGATGGCCTGACCGCGCTGGGGGTCGCGGCCGAGCTCGCGCACCAGGCCCTTGTCCACGAGCGATGCGATGACGCCATCGGAGTTGACGCCGCGGATGCCTTTGACCACCTCGCGCGTCACGGGCTGGTGGTATGCGATGACGGCCAGGGTTTCGAGCGCCGCCTGCGACAGCTTTTGCGTGTCCCAGCTCAGCACGTAAGCCTCGACCACATCGTGGTAGGCGGGGTGCGTAAACAGGCGCCAGCCGCCGGCGACCTCGCGCAATTGAAAGCCGCGGTTGGCCTCCTCATACTCAACTTTGAGCTCGGCGAGCAGCGACGCGCACTCACCGGGGGCGATATCCAGCGCGCCGGCCAGCGCGGGCGCACTCACCGGGTCGCTCGACACCAGCAGCAGTGCCTCGAGGGCGCCTTTAAGGCTGTTTGCCTCCAGCGTGGAAAGGGTTGACATGGTTGCGGCTCCTATTCGGTGAGCTCGGGGCCCTCGCCGGGCACATAGGCCTCGGCGCCCTCGACGCGGTTGATTTGAATGGTTCCAAAGATCTCGTCCTGGCTCAGCGTGAGCGAGCCGCGCTTGGCGAGCTCGAGCATGGCCAGGAAGGTGACGACGAGCTGCTCGGTGGTGGCATCGCCGTCCAACAGCTCGCGGAAAGTGCAGGTTTGGTGCGCCATGGTAAAGCGGTCGACCGAGGCCACCGTCAGGTCGAGCGGTACGCGATGCGGCGCCACGTGCTCGGCCTCCAGCAGGAAGGTCTGGCGCTTGCCGTCCAGGTCGGCGCAGATGACGGCGAGGCCGCGCAGTGTGATGCCGGCCAGGTAGTCGGGCATAAGGCCCAAAAACTCGGGGTCGGGGCCGGCCACGCGCGGATGCATGCGGCTTTCGGCCTGCATGCGGGCACCGAGGGCCGCCGCCGCACCCTTAAACTGCTTGTAGGCGATCAGGCGCTGGATCAGGACCTCGCGCAGGGCGTCGCCGTCGAGCGCGCTGAGCTCCTCGAGGTCTTCGTCGAACTCGTTATCGTCGTCATCGACTTTGCGCGGGGCCTCCTGGGGCACCAGAGAAGCAGCCTTGATGTCCAAAAGGGTTGCCGCGACCAGCAAAAAGTCGCTCGCCACGTCCAGGTCCAGCGCCTCGATGCGCTCGGCCTCGGCAAGGTACTGCTCGGCCACCTCGCTGATGGAGATGGCGCCGATATCTACTTTTTGGCGGGTTACCAGCTGCAGCAGCAGGTCGAACGGTCCGCTGTAGACCTGCGTCGACACGCGATACGACATCTTCGACCTCCTTTGACGGCGCCTTCGCGGCGCGGTTTGGGTGCATGTTTCGACCGTTTTGTATGGTCGACCTGTTAGTTTACCTTAGATGCCGGCGATTGCGAAGTTGAGCAGCTGCTCGGCCAGCGGATACACGGTAACGTCGAAATAGCGGCCGATCGCATCGATGCCGGTCCACATGGGCAATAGGTACAGCACCAGGATGAGGATGGGCATGGCGTATTGCTGCAGACGGTAGTAGTTGGCGAGCGCCTTGCCTTTGAGAAACGGGACGACGATCGACGAGCCGTCGAGCGGCGGGATCGGGATGAGGTTGAAGAACGCGAGTGACAGGTTGACTACGATAAACGTGGCGCCGAAGTTCATGATCTGCGATGCCACGGCAAAGGACATGCTGGTGTAGAGGTTTCCGTACGTTGCGTGCATGAGGGCGGCCGCGAGGCACGCGAGTGCGATGTTCGACGCGGGGCCTGCCACGCTCACCAGGACCTCGTCGCGCTTGGGGTGCCTGAGGTTGTTGAGGTAGACGGGCACGGGCTTGGCGAAGGCGAACACCGGGCCGCCGGCGGCAAGCATGAGGAGCGGCAGGATGATGGTGCCAAACGGGTCGATATGGTTGAGCGGGTTGAGTGAGACGCGGCCGCGCGAACGGGCCGTCTTGTCGCCGAGCGCCCAGGCCACGGCGGCGTGCGCGCTTTCGTGGATCACGATACCCACGATGACGGCGACGGCGCTCGCGAGCAGATTCATGAGGTAGCTGCTGGACATGGCGCTCCCCTAGCGGACGCGGCGCGAGGCGCGCGTGAGCAGGTAGTCGGCCACAAACAGGATGACGGCCACGATGGCGTAATCCAGGCGGAACACGCCGCCAAAGGGCGACGTAATGACGCCGTAGCCGGCGATGGCGCTCGGCAGCGCGCGCGAAAGCTCAACGACAAAGCCCACGATCTGCAGCTTGGCGGTGAGGCCGCTAAAGCACAGCAGCACGGTCATCGCGCTCATCAAGATGCCGCAGATGCGGCACGCGATGGCGATGATGCTCATCGCCACGGCAGCGGCCTTACGAGAGTTCACGCGCGGTCTCCTCTTCGATCTGGGTGGAAAGCTCCAGCCATTCATCCTCGAGCTTGGGAAGCTCTTGCTTAAGGCCGTTATATTCCCCCAGCGCGGCGTTGAACTTGTCCTGATCGGCATAAAGCTCTTCGCTTGCCATCAATTCCATAAGCTCGTCATAGCGGGCGCGCTTTTTGTCGAGCTCCGTCTCGATCTTCTTGAGCTGGTTGCGCACGCCCTTGAGCTTTTTGTTGAGCGCAGCGCGGGCCTGGGCCTCGGCGCGCTTTTGCTCCTTGGTCTTTTTGCCCTCGGCAGGCTTGGAAGCGGCGGCGGGCGCATCGGGCTGGGCCGCGGTGACCTTGGCGGACTTGGCCGTGGCCGGCGCACTCTCCCCTGCCGCCTCGGCAGCGGCGCGGGCTGCGAGGTCCTCGCGCTTGTAGAGGTAGTAGTCGTAGTCGCCGTCGTAGACCGTGACCTTGCCATCGCGGATGTCAATGATGCGGTTGGCAACGGCGCGCACCAGGTGCTCGTCGTGGCTAATCAGCACGATGGTGCCGGGGAAGTTTTGCAGGGCGTTCTCGAGCATGTCCACCGAGTCGATGTCCAGGTGGTTGGTGGGCTCGTCCAGGCACAGGAGCGCCTCAGGGGCCACGAGCATTTTGGCCAGGGCCAGACGCGCCTTTTCGCCTCCGGAGAGGACGCGAACCTGCTTTTCGATGGAATCGTTGTCGCTAAACAGGAAGGCGCCCAGCAGGCTGCGCTGCTGCGGTACGGTCCACTTGGGCGTGACGGTGTCGATCTCTTGCAGGACGGTATTGGACTCGTTCATGCCCTCGAGTGCGTGCTGGGCGTAGTAGGCCACGCCCACGTTGGTGCCCAGGTCGCGCGTGCCGGTAGTGGGCGGCTCCAGACCGGCGATGATCTTCATGAGGGTGGACTTGCCGGCGCCGTTGGGGCCGACGAGCGCCACGTGCTCACCGCGGTAGAGCTTGAGGTCGATGTCGCTGTAGATGTGCTTGTCGCCGTAGGACTTGGATACACCCTCGAGGCCCACGACCATGTCGCCGGAGCGCGGCGGATCGGGGAACTTAAAGTCGATGTGCTTGTGGCCCTCGGGCAGGATGACGAGCTCCTTTTTGATCTGCTCAATCTTGCGGATGCGCTCCTGCGCCTGGGCAGCCTTGGTGGGCTTGTAGCGGAACTTGTCGACGAAGACCTGCATGTGGGCGATGTCGCGCTCCTGGGCGGCTCGCTTGGCGCGCATCTGCTCCAGGTTGTCCTCGCGCTGCTTGAGGTAGCTGCTGTAGTTGCCGGTGTAGGTGGTAACGCGGCGGTTCTCGAGAGCAGCGACGTGGTCGACGCAGGCGTCCATGAAGGCGCGGTCGTGGCTGACGATGGGGACGGGGCCGGCGGAGTTCGCGGCGCTTCTCA
>UROA01000129.1 GCA_900549355.1 uncultured Collinsella sp.
CGGGTCTGGGCGAGCTCGAGCCGCTCGACATCAACGACGCTCCTGCCGGCGCGGGCCCTGCGCGCTATTGGCACTTTCCGGGCGCGGCGGGAACGGTCGGCTTTATTAGCGCCATGTCCAATCATTTTTGCGCGAACTGCAACCGGCTGCGCCTGACGGCCGATGGCAACGTGCGTCCGTGCCTGTTCAGCGATGCCGAGTATTCGGTGCGCGAGGCGCTGCGCCGTGGTGATGATATGCAGGTGCTTTCGATTTGGCGCGATGCCGTGGCCCACAAACCGCAGGAACACGCGATAATTGAGGGCACGCAACGATTTATGTCTCAAATCGGAGGATGATCATATGGCCAAGAGCAGGTACGCCGATGCCACCAAGGCCGCTCGCAGGGCCGCGATGTCTGCCCATAAAGCCTCAACCGCGACGAATGCTGGTAACGCCGACGCGTCCGCGCAGCCGACTGCCCGCGCTGCCACCGCGCCCGCCCGTGACGCCCGTCGTGACGAGCTGACGCACGTGGACGCCAAGGGCGAGGTACGCATGGTCGACGTGTCCGACAAGGCCGAGACCCATCGCATTGCCATCGCCGAGGGCACCATCCTCATGCACCCCGAGACGCAAGCCATGGTGCTGCAGGACCGCGCCAAAAAGGGCGACGTGCTTGCCTGCGCACGCGTGGCGGGCATCATGGCCATCAAGCGCACGAGCGACATCATTCCCATGTGCCATCCGTTGCTCATTACCAAGAGCAAGTGCGATATTGCGCCCATCGCTCCGGCGGGGACGCCTGTCGATGACGTGCCCGAGGGCTGGGCGCCGGCGCGCGCGGACGGGCAGGTTGGCTTTCACGTACTGGTTACGGCCGGCGTGACGGGCAAGACGGGTATCGAGATGGAGGCCCTGACCGGCGCGAGTGCCGCGTGCCTAACGATCTACGACATGTGCAAAGCCGTCGATCGCGGCATGGAGATTGTCGACGTGCGCCTGTTGCACAAGGAGGGCGGCCGCTCGGGCGTGTGGGATCGTGCCGAGCGTCAGGTTGCTGCTGTTGAGGCCGTGGGGGCCGCGGACAACGCACCCGCGAGCGCACCCGTCGCCGTCGCACCCGCAGCTCCGACACCGGCCGTCCCCGCGATCGCGTTTATCGGCTACCAAAACTCGGGCAAGACCACGCTCGTCGAGAAGGTTATCGCCGAGCTCACCCGCCGCGGCCTGCGCGTGGGTTCGCTCAAGCATCACGGGCACCACGGCTTTGATATCGATGTACCCGCTAAGGATACCTGGCGTCATCACCAAGCCGGATCCAAGCACGTGGGACTCATCTGCGCCACGCGCTGGGCGGAGTACGCCGACACGCGCGAGGAGGACGAGATGCCCGCTCGCGAGCTGCTGTCGCGTTACAACGATGTCGACGTGGTGATCATCGAGGGCTACAAGACCGAGGGCTTCGACAATATCGTGGTCGCGCGCTCCGGTGTCGACCGTCTGCGCGGCAAGAGCTCGCTCGACCTGGTCGATGGCCACACGCTGGCCCTTGCCTGCAATGAGGCCTTGGCGCGTCAGGCCTTCGACGCCGGCTTCGCGACCCGAGCCATCAACATCAACGACGCCCGAGCCATCTGCGACCTTATCCAAGATCACCTTTAAGGGCTGGCTCGCTGCGCTGCCATAACCTGCCAAATAGGGACAGGTTTGTTTTGTCAGGTTTTATCTGGGCAAACGTCACTTCCACCACAAAGGGGCCAGGCACCTTTGTGGTGGTTTTTGTTTAAGCAGATGTGTGGGACATGCCTTACAATCTACCAAGTAGTTCATGACGGGCGAAAAACGGAGAGAAGGGGCTCTTGATGCGTCCTTAATGTTTCATGCGGATAGATTGATTCGACAGACGGTGGCGAATGCCCGCCGTCCGCATTCGTATGAAACAAGGAGTCTCCATGCTCGCTTCTCTTTTCTCAAAGCCTCAATCATCGCTGTCCGTGCAGGCCAAGCGCCTGGTGGCGATGCGCTTTCTCATCTACACCGGTTTTCAGACCAGCTACTTTATCGGCGTAATCGGAACGCTCACCTATGCAGACGATGCCTCGGTCGTGGCGACATCGCTGGCCGTCCTTTTTATGAATGTTTTCGTGATCCTGGGATCCTTTGCGGGCGGCGCGGCGCTTGACGCTTGGGGTCCGTGCCGGCATTTCCGGGCAAGTATCGTCGGCACGTTGGCAACCGGCGCGGCGATCCTCGTTTTTGGCAGCGCGACTGGCATCGTCCTGCTCGGTGCGGTACTCCTGGGCTTTGTGATGGGATTCGCCCAGCCCATCGCCACGTCCTACCCGGCATATCTCACCGACGATCCCGCCGAGCTCAAAGACATCAACTCCGCCATAACCATGTTCTCCAACGTGAGCATTATCGTCGGCCCCACACTGGGCGGTTTTGTCGCGGCGGCTACATCGTCACGCGCGGTGTTCGTGCTCATGATGATTTTTACCGTACTGGCGTTCATTGCCGGCTGGGGCTTTAGGCAAAGTGCAGGTCAGGCCGCCACACACGAAGGCAAACCCGCGATTGACGACATCACATCGGATAAGGCCAGCCAAAGCCCCGACCCCAACACATCTTCCCGCGCAACCTTCGCGACCAGCATCAAGACAGTCTTCACCAACAGTATCCTCGCCTTGCTGTTCTGCATCATCTTCCTCTCGAACTTTGGCTACGGTGCCTTCGATCCGCTGGAGTCGTTCTTCTACCGCGATGTCCTGCGCGTTGGTGTTGAGTGGATGGGCTGGCTCTCGTCGGCAAGCGGTGTAGGCGCGGTGCTGGGCGCCGTCCTCGCGCTCCGCTTGCCACCGCACTTGGTCAACCTTAAGACGCTGCTTGTGGCGCTCATGTCCGTGGGTCTGGGAAGCCTGCTCTACGTGGGAACGCCGTACGTGGGCGTGGCCCTTGTCGGCCAGATTGCCCTGGGCGTGGCCTGGGGCGTCGTCAACCCGCTCCACAACACCATCGTGCAAACGACGGCCCCGCTCGAGCAGCTCGGTCGCGTGAACTCGGTCATGGGCTTTGGCAACATGTTTGCCGGCGTGGCTCCGCTGACGATTGCCCCCTGGCTGGCGGCGACATTTGGTGTGCAGCAGACGCTCGTAGGGGCGGGTATGGTCGTGACGGCGGTTCCCGTGGCGTTGCTGCTGTTTGGACGTAAGCATTTGGATCGCTAACATGCCAAAAAGGGACAGGTTTATTTTGGCAGGTTTTATCTGGGCAAACGCTGTTTCCACCACAAAGGGGGGCAGGCACCTTTGTGGCGATCGGGTCCCAACGGCCTGCGCCTTGGTATACCATGTACGCCGTTCACGAATGCACCCCACACCGCCGCACAACCCAGAAAGGCCCCCATGGACACCACCTTCAGCCACATCAAAGCCGTGTTCTGCGATATCGACGGCACACTGCTCACGAGCCAGCACACGGTGTCCCCGCACACCGTGGCGGCGATTCGCGCCCTGCGCGAGCGCGGCGTGCTCTTTGGCCTGTGCACCGGGCGCGACGCCCACGCGACCGAGGCCATGCACGAGCTCTGGGGTATCGAAGGCCTGGTGGACGTGCTCGTGGGCTGCGGTGGCGCCGAGGTCATCGACCGTGCACACGGCATCAACGAGCTGAGCTACCCGCTACCGGGCGAGACCATCGCGCACATCTGCGAGCACATGGCAGGCCTGCCGGCAACGCCTGTTTGCCCTCGGGACGGCGTGCTCTATGTGCCCGAGAGCAATGCATGTGTCGAGCACCTGTCGCGTGTCGACGGCGTGCCCTACAAGGTGGTCGACTTTGCCGAGTTTTTGCGCAAGCCGCAGCCCAAGGTGATGTTTACCATGGCGCCCGAGGCGATGCCGCAGGTCATCAAGCGGGCGTCGACGTTCGCCGACGGCGCCGTTAAGGCGGCTGCTCTGCAAACCACGCAGCGACTCTACGAATTCATGGATCCGCGCGTGTCCAAGACGCGCGGCCTTGTACGCGTGGCGGAGCTCAACGACATGGAGCTCCAGAACATCTGCGTGTTTGGCGATGCCGATAACGACACCTGCATGGTGGCCGACGCCGGCGTGGGTGTGGCCATGGCAAATGGCAGCGATGCCACCCGTGCCGCCGCCGACTTTGTAACCGCCAGCAACGACAAAGACGGCATCGCGATCTTTATCGAGGAACATCTGCTGTAGCGCCGGGGGAGAACTCCGCAAGGGGACAGGTGCCCTTGTGGTGGCGGGGCTTCCAAACCATCACAACATTCGATGAAAATCGCGATTTTGACGAAAAGCGTCGAATGTTGTGATGGTTTTCGTTGCGGGCGGGACGGTTTTCATTGTGGACGGTGCGGTTTCGCTGCAGAACCGCCAGCCCGCCACCCTCGTTACGTTTTCGCTGCATTTAGGTAAAGCGCCTGCTCCAAGCCGGCGTTGCCCTGTATACTAGAGCGGTTTAACTGTTATGCGGAAGGGAGCGCCTATGGCACTCAGCGAGAAAGACGTGCGCGGCATCGCCGAGTACGCAAAGATCGCACTGACCGATGACGAGCTCACCCAGATGACGTCCTACCTGAACGACGCCGTCCAGATGCTCGAGCCCGTCCTGCAATATGACTTACCCGACGTGGAGCCCACGTTCCATCCCATCGGAAGCCTGTCCAACGTGATGGGCGATGACCTGCGCGAGCCCGAGCGCGACCTGCCGCTCGACGTTGCGCTCGAAAACGCCGGCAGCGCGCGCGACCGCTACTTCCGCGTGCCGTCCATTTTGGGAGAGGGGGAGAGCGAGTAATGGCGCAGAGCTTCGATTCCTTTACCGCCGCCCAGATCGCCGCGGGCGTTGCCGCCGGCGACTTTACCGCTACCGAGGTGGCCCAGGCCTCCCTTGCCGCTATCGAGGCGCGCGAGGGCGGGGTCCAGGCATTCCTGCAGGTGGCGCCCGAGCTCGCGCTCGAGGCCGCTGCGCGCGTGGATGCCGACCGCGCCGCAGGCAAGCCGCTGCCCCCGCTTGCAGGCGTGCCGCTGGCCATTAAGGACAACATGAACCTCGGGGGCACGCGCACCACCTGC
>UROA01000130.1 GCA_900549355.1 uncultured Collinsella sp.
CTCGTGGAAGCGTCACGGCGACGCGCCGCAGGGCGAGCCGGACGAGTACGGCAACTACCCCGGCCCCATGGATCCCTTCCCCGCGCAGCGCGGCGAGTTCTATACCTACGACGACCTGTCGGTGGAGCTCGTGGACTACGTGCGCGACATGGGCTATACGCATATCGAGGTCATGCCGCTTATGGAGCATCCCTTCGATGGCTCCTGGGGCTACCAGACGACCGGCTACTACGCCGCCACGTCGCGCTACGGCAACCCGCAGCAGCTCATGCACTTTATCGATGCGTGCCACGAGGCGGGCATCGGCGTGATCATGGACTGGGTACCCGGCGGTTTTTGCGCCGACTCCCACGGCCTTGCCACCTTTAACGGCCATATGCTGTTTGAGCACGAGATTCACCCCAACTGGGGCACGCACAAGTTTGACTTCGCCCGCGGCGAGGTACGCTCCTTCCTGGTGTCCAACGTGCTGTACTGGCTCGAGAACTTCCACGTGGACGGCATTCGCATGGACGGCGTGTCCAGCATGCTGTACCTCAACTTTGGCATCGACGATCCGGGCCAAAAGAAGTTCAACAAGTACGGTACCGAGGAGGACCTGGACGCCAGCGCGTTTATCCGCCAGGTCAACTGCGCTGTAGAGGCGCACTACCCCGACGTGATGATGATGGCCGAGGAGTCCACCGCGTGGCCGCTCGTGACCTATCCGCCGCAGGACGGCGGCCTGGGCTTCCACTACAAGTGGGACATGGGCTGGATGAACGACACCCTGCACTACATGCAGACCGATTTTCCGTGGCGCCCCGGCAACCACGGGCTGCTCACGTTCTCCATCATGTACGCCTTTACCGAGAACTTCATTTGCCCGCTGAGCCACGACGAGGTCGTGCACGGCAAGTGCTCGCTCATCGGCCGCATGCCGGGCGACTGGTGGCGCCAGTTTGCCGGTCTGCGCACGCTGGCCTTCTACCAGATGACGCACCCCGGGGCCAAGCTCAACTTTATGGGCAACGAGATCGGCCAGTTTATTGAGTGGCGCTACTACGAGTCCATCCAGTGGTTCCTGACCGAGGAGTACGAGACTCACAAGCATCATCAGGCGTTTATCAAGGCGCTCAACCACCTGTACCCCGCCGAGCCCGCCCTGTACGAGCGCGGCTACACCGACGACGGCTTTACCTGGATCGACGCGGACAACTCAAAGCAGTCCATCGTGAGCTTTGTGCGCCAGGGCGAGGACATTGACGACGACTTGGTGATCCTGATCAACTTTGACCCGGCGAGCTACGAGAGCTTCCGTGTGGGCGTGCCGCGCGAGGGTGACTGGGAGGTCATCTTTGACTCCGACCGTCCCGAGTTTGGGGGCAGCGGCTATGCCGGGCGGGCTCGGCCCCTCCCCCGGCGCGGGCGAGCCTTATCCCTGGAACGGGCAGATGGACTCCATCGAGATCAAGGTGCCCGGCCTGGCTGGCGTGGTGCTTAAGCGCCGCGGTCCCAGCAGCTACAAGCCGCCCGTGGTCGAGGCTCCCAAGGCTGCGCCCAAGAAGCGCACGTCCTCGGTGAAGCCCAAGCCTGCGGCTGCCAAGAAGGCTCCGGCCAAGGCGAAGGCCACGAAGCCCGCTGCCAAGACCAAGGCCAAGGCTAAGGCTGCCGCAAAGCCCGCTGCTAAGGCTACCGCGGCCAAGAAGCCGGCTGCCAAAAAAGCCGCTACCAAGGCCAAGTCTGCTTCTGTTAAGCCGTCTGCCAAGGATGCGTAACAAAGCCGTTACAGCTGTAATTACCCGCCTCGCCGAGGCGTAGGATACAAGTCATAACCGTTCCGGGAGAAACATCCCCGGGGGAAAGGAACGTATGAATAAGATCTTCGACAACAAGCAGGAGTTTACCGAGCTCTATCGCGATGCCGTCATGAGCATCAGCGGCAAGAGCGTCGAGGCCGCCAGCGACCTCGACCGCTTTAACGCCCTGGCCAAGCTCGTGGCCGAGAAGGCGCGCACCGTTGCCACCAAGAGCGACGCCCGCGCCACCGCCGAGGGCAAAAAGCGCGTGTACTACTTCTCGATCGAGTTTTTGATCGGCCGCCTGCTCGACAACTACCTGCTCAACTTTGGCGTGCGCGACATGGTCGCCGAGGCGCTCGACGACATGGGCTTCGACCTGTCCGTCATCGAGAACCAGGAGCCCGATCCGGCTCTGGGCAACGGTGGCCTTGGCCGTCTGGCAGCGTGCTTCCTGGATTCCATGGCAGCCGAGGGCATTGCCGGCGACGGCCAAGGGCGGCGGGTCTCGCCGCTACGGCCTGTTTAAACAGGAGATCGTCAACGGCAGCCAGGTCGAGGCCACCGACGAGTGGCTCACCCACGGCTATCCCTGGGAGGTCCGCCGTCAGGACAAGGCCGTGACCATCAAGTTTGGTGGCCATGTTGAGGGCTTTGAGGAGAACGGCCGCACGTTCTACCGCACGGTGGACACGCAGGAAATCCTGGCCGTCCCTTATGACATCCCCGTCGTGGGCTATGCCGGCGAGACCGTCAACAAGCTGCGCGTCTGGGCCGCCGAGCCGGTCGAGGAGCACTTTGACTTGGAGGCCTTCAACCGCGGCGACTATGCCCTGGCCGATGCCGAGCGTGCCGAGGCCGAGGCCATCAGCGCCATCCTCTACCCCAACGACGCCGGCGAGCACGGCCGTCTGCTGCGCCTGAAGCAGGAGTACCTGTTTGTTTCCGCCGGCATCTACAGCCTGCTCGATACCTTTGAGAAGGAGCACGGCGAGAACTGGGAGCTGCTGCCGCAGTTTGTTGCCATCCACACCAACGACACGCACCCCGCCATGTGCGGCCCCGAGCTCATGCGCATCCTCATCGACGAGAAGAAGCTCGAGTGGGACGACGCTTGGAACATCGTGACGCAGGTCGTGAGCTACACCAACCATACCATCCTGCCCGAGGCTCTGGAGAAGTGGCCCATCGGCACGTTCTCCAAGCTCCTCCCCCGCGTGTACCAGATCATCGACGAGATCAGCCGGCGTTGGCACGAGTCGTTCGACACCACGCAGGATGGCTGGCAGGAGCGTCTGCGCCAGACCGCCATTCTGTGGGACGGCGAGATTCGCATGGCCAACCTGTCCGTGATCTGCAGCCATAGCGTCAACGGCGTGGCAAAGATCCACTCCGACATCATCAAGAACATCGTGCTCAAGGACTTCTATGCCCTGACGCCCGAGAAGTTCAACAACAAGACCAACGGCATCTCGCACCGTCGCTTCTTTGCCGAGGCCAACCCCACCTACACCAAACTCGTGACCGAGGCCATTGGCGACGGCTGGCTCAAGGACGCCTTTGAGCTGGAGAAGCTCAAGGAGTTCCAGAACGACACCGAGTTCCTGAAGGCCGTGGGTGCCTCCAAGCGCGCCAACAAGGAGCGCCTGGCCGCCTACGTCAAGGCCGAGACCGGACTGGTCATCGACCCCAACACCGTCTTCGATGTTCAGGTTAAGCGCTTCCACGCCTACAAGCGCCAGCTCATGAACATCATGAAGGTAATGGACATCTACAACCGTCGCATCGCGAATCCCAACTTCCACGTGACGCCGACGACCTTCATCTTTAGTGGCAAGGCTGCCTCGAGCTACACCTTTGCCAAGGAGACCATCCGCCTGATCAACTCGGTGGCCGACGTCATCAACAACGATGCCCGCGTCAACGAGGTCATGAAGGTCTGCTTTATCCCCAACTTCCGCGTAAGCAACGCCCAGCTCATCTACCCCGCCGCCGAGATTTCGGAGCAGATCTCCACGGCCGGCAAGGAGGCCTCGGGCACGTCCAACATGAAGCTCATGATGAACGGCGCCATTACGCTGGGCACCCTCGACGGCGCAAACATCGAGATCGCCGACCTGGCCGGCCGCGAGAACGAGGCCATCTTTGGCCTGACCGCTCCCGAGGTCGAGCAGCTCTGGGCATCCAACAGCTACTTTGCGTGGGATACCCTCAACAACGATCGCGAGCGTCTGGGCCGCGTGATGGACGAGCTCAAGGACAACACCTTTGCGGGTCTTTCGGGCAACTTTGAGAGCATCTACAACGAGCTCATGAACAACAACGACCCCGACCTGGTCATGGCTGACTTCCGCAGCTACGTCGACGCCTGGGAGGCGCTCACGAACAGCTACGGCGACCAGGAGACCTGGAACCGCAAGGCGCTGCTCAACACCGCCTCCTCCGGCTGGTTCTCGAGCGATCGCACCATTCGCGAGTACCGCGACGAGATCTGGCACGCGTAAAGGCGTGCGAGCTCCCTTATGCCAGCACGGCATTACTCGACGGGCGCAACATTGCGCTGCGCCCGTCGCTAATGGGTTTAAGAACATCGATGACAGAAGGAGAAATCGATGAGTAAGAAAGAATGCATCGCGATGCTCCTCGCAGGAGGACAGGGCAGCCGATTGGGGGCACTCACCCAAAAGATCGCTAAGCCGGCGGTTAGCTTTGGTGGCAAGTTCCGCATTATCGACTTTTCGCTGTCCAACTGCTCCAACTCGGGCATCGACACGGTGGGCGTTCTGACGCAGTACCGTCCCTACCTGCTGCATGCCTACGTGGGCTCCGGCGAGGCTTGGGATCTGGACAGCCGCGACGGCGGCGTGTCGATCCTGCCGCCGTACGAGACGCAGACCGGCGGCGCCTGGTATGCGGGCACGGCCGACGCCATTACGCAGAACCTCGACTACATCAAGGCAAACGACCCCAAGTACGTCCTGATTCTTTCGGGCGATCACCTGTATCGCATGGACTACCGCAAGATGCTCAAGACGCACATTGAGAACAACGCCGACCTCACGGTGAGCGTTATGCCCGTGCCGTGGGAGGAGGCCAGCCGCTTTGGCATCCTGACCACCGACCCCGAGGACGGCCGCATCACCAAGTTTACCGAGAAGCCCGAGAAGCCCGATTCGAACCTCGCGTCCATGGGCATCTACATCTTCTCGGCCGACGTGTTGATCGAGGCCCTCGAGCAGGACGCTCTGGACCAGC
>UROA01000131.1 GCA_900549355.1 uncultured Collinsella sp.
TGGCCCACGCGAATCTGGCTGTAGAACGGGTTGCCCTCGCTCTCCAGGCGGATGGCAGCGGCCAGAACCAGGCTGGGTACGGCGATGACGGCCAGCACGCAGCCGCTGAACACAATGTCGAAGGTGCGTTTCACGACGCGGTAGGCCAGGCGCGAGCGATCCCAGTCCATGATGGATTGCATGGCCTTGTAGCGACCGGCGCCCTCACGTCGATCCATGGCCTGAGCAATCAGCGCCGCCCCCGCGGGCGCATTGCTCTCTGTTACTTCTTTAGCAGCCACAGTCAAACTTACTTCCCCATTCCCCAGGGATTCCCCAATCGGTAAATTCAAAAATGCGAACGAATAGCTGGTGCAACGTCTCCCTTACGTTTTGCTGGGAACGTCGAGCGGTAGCAGCTCCCTAAATGCGGAGTTACCTTCGCCCACGTCTACCAGGCACCAGCGCTTATGACGGTCGATCTTCTTAACGCGAGCCTCTTGCCCCACCAAGGGACCCTGATCTATGTGCAACACGCCGTCTTCTATGCGCGCAACGCTGTTGCGCACCACGCCGTCGTCGTCCAGCACACTGCGGTACCAGTCCTGCGCATCGTCCGGCATGGGCATATACGCCCGCTCCCTACTGCCGGCGATTCGACAGCCAAAGCTCAACTGAGCCAAAGCCCTATCGAGCGCGGCAGCATCGTGCGTGGCGACAAAGAAATATTCCTTGTACATGGGTTTGGTTTGAAGCGACCAGGCGCCGTCCCGCTTAAACCAGAACTCCTTTTGCATCACAAAAGCGTCCTGCATCAGCTCGTGCGGGATAATGCAGCGGACCTTTTCGCAGGTCTCGCACTCTTTTCCCTGGGTGGTGTGGACCAGATACCAGCGGACGCGGCCATGCTGGCTGTTGGTGGTGACGCCGTTAAATGCGCCTGGCAGCTGCTCTTGGCGCCGTGCCGTCTGTTCCATGTTCTCGCCCCCTCTTTTAGCTTTGCGATGCACGCAAATGCAGGGGCGTTTAGAACAGGCTTCTCGCTCGCAGCTAGGTGCAGTCGCAAAAGTACAGGTTTTTGTATCTTTCGACAGACGAAATTATACGAGCAATTAATCAGCGTTTGCCCAGATTACGCAAAATATACTGCTAGTAGGTACATCTCCATACCCCTCTATAAAAACCTGTACCTTTTTGTGCAACAAAAAAAGCCGCTCAACCAGCGGCTTTTCTTATTTCGGCATGAAAAAGGCGACCGCCCTATGCGGACGGTCGCCTTTGTTAATTGTTGTGAAGCTTGCCTTAGGCGCGAGTCTTGATCTCCTCGGTCACCTTCGCAACAAACTCGTCGAGGCTCATCTGAACGGTCTCGTTGGAGCGATCGCGGACGGAGATGTTGCCGGCCTCGACCTCCTTCTCGCCCAAGATGAGCATGTAGGGCACGCGGTCGATGCTGCGTGCCTCGCGGATCTTGTAGCCGATCTTCTCGTCGCGGTCGTCGCAAACCACGCGAATGCCGGCCTCCTCCAGCTTGGCGCACACCTCGTGGGCGTAGTCGCGGCTCTTCTCAGAGACGGGAAGCGCCTTGACCTGTACGGGAGCCAGCCAGGTGGGGAACTTGCCCGCAAAGTGCTCAATCAGAATACCGATGAAGCGTTCGATGGAGCCAAAGCACACGCGATGCAGCATGATGGGGCGCTTCTTGGTGCCGTCGGCGTCCACGTACTCCAAATCAAAGTTGAGCGGCATCTGGAAGTCGAGCTGGACGGTACCGCACTGCCAGGTACGGCCGAGCGAGTCCTCCAGGTGGAAGTCAATCTTGGGGCCGTAGAAGGCGCCGTCGCCCTCGTTGACCTCGTAGTCCATGCCCAGCTGCTCCAGAGCGGTGCGCAGGCCCTCCTCGGCGCGAGCCCAATCCTCGTCCGAACCCATGGAGTCCTCGGGGCGGGTGGAAAGCTCAACGTGATACTTAAAGCCAAACTTCTGGTACACGGAGTCGATGAGGTTGACCACGCCCACGATCTCGTCGGTCAGCTGGTCGGGGCGCACAAACAGGTGGGCGTCGTCCTGGTTAAAGCAGCGCACGCGGAACAGGCCGTGCAGGGCGCCGCGCAGCTCGTGGCGGTGCACCAGGCCAATCTCGCCGGCGCGAATGGGCAGCTCGCGATAGGAGTGCGGCTTGGAGGCGTACACCAGCACGCCGCCCGGGCAGTTCATGGGCTTAATGCAGTACTCTTCGTCGTCGATGACGGTGGAGTACATGTTGTCCTTGTAGTGGTCCCAGTGGCCCGAGGTCTTCCACAGCTGCTTGTTCATGATGAGCGGCGTGGAAATCTCCACGTAGCCGGCCTTGTGGTGAATCTCGCGCCAGTAGTCCAGCAGCGTGTTCTTAAGGATCACGCCGTTGGGCAGGAAGAACGGGAAGCCGGGGGCCTCGTCACGCATCATAAAGAGGTCCATCTCGCGGCCGATCTTGCGGTGGTCGCGCTTCTTGGCCTCCTCCAGCATGTGCATGTGCTCGTCGAGCTCTTCCTTGGTGGCAAAGGCGACGCCGTTGATGCGGGTGAGCATCTTGTTGTCCTTGTCGCCCTTCCAGTAGGCGCCCGAGACGCCGGTGAGCTTAAAGGCCTTCAGAGCCTTGGTGTAGCAGATGTGGGGGCCGACGCACATGTCGATGTAGTCGCCCTGCTGGTAGAAGGTGATGCGAGCGTCGTCGTCCAGGTCGCCGATGTGCTCGACCTTGTACTTCTCGCCGCGCTCCTCCATAAGGGCGATGGCCTCGGCGCGGGGCTTCTCGTACACGGTGAACTTGAGGTTCTCCTTGACGATCTTCTTCATCTCGGCCTCGATCGCGGGGAAGTCGTCCTCGCTGATCTTAACGCCCTCGGGCAGGTCGACGTCGTAGTAGAAGCCGTTGTCGGTCGCGGGGCCGTAGGCAAAGTCGGCCTCGGGGTACAGGCGCTTGATGGCCTGCGCCATGATGTGCGCGGCGGAGTGGCGGATGACGTGCGTGACCTCGTCCTGCGGGAGCTCGGCCACCGAACCGTCATTGTAGAGTGCCTTCATGGGTATGTTTTCTCCTCTCGGATGCCTGATGCAAGTGCGTGCGATGCGCTCGGCGTTTTTGACTTGCATCATTATAGGCAGGTTGCCTTGGTATACAAGCGCCCGCCGCACCTTAATGGCACGGCGGGCGATTTTCTACGCATGCTTCATCGTGTGGGGCGGGGTGCGCATGGCTTGAGGCGTGCCCGTGGCTTGCGGCCGGCCCGGCGATGGATGCGTTACTGGATGCGAGTTCGACAGTAGGGGCAGACCTTCCAGTGCGCATCGAGCGGGCGATGGCAGCTGGGGCAGACGTTGCGAACCTGGGTGTCGCACACTGGGCAGACGACGAAGTCCTTCTCGATGGGCGCGCCGCACTGCGGGCAGGTGCCGTACTGGGCAAGCTGGCGCTCGCGCAGGGCCATGTCCAGCTCCTGCTCCTCGCGGTCGGACGCGTAGGAGTGCGGGCGCAGGACCAGGTAGGCAATGAGGCCCACAAACGGGATGAGGGCGATGATGCCCCATGCCACGTAGGCGCTGGCGCCGCGGCGGCGAGCGTCGATGAACACATAGACGACCGACAGCACATACAGGGCGATGATAAAGCCAACAAAGGCATAGACGACGCCCATAAGCTGCGGCGACATGAGCTCGGAGATGTACTTGGACATTACGGGTACCTTTCGGATTATTTACAGTTCGGTCAAGTTTACCACGGGGTTTGTTTATATGGGACTACGGCTGGGTACGGGGCTGGCGCGGACACAAACATCTCAATCTGTAACAAGTGGGAGCGGAATTCGGGTCTAGATGTTACAGATCAAGACAAACGGAGGGGCCGCCTGGCAAACGTCTCGATCTGTAACATCTAGAACCCAAATCATCAGCTAACTGTAACAGATTGAGACAAAGGAAAACGTCCAGACCGAATGTCTCAATCTGTAACAGCTACTCTGCAAAACCAGCCCCAGATGTTACAGATCGAGACAAATCTCCGACACGAGGGACGGCAGACGAGGTTGTCGACGTTGCCGGGTCTCCACTCACCTGCCGTTGGCGGGTGTTGCGGGGCTGTTCGCCGCATTGCCGCCGCGTTGGGGGTGTGCAGACCGTAGGATAGTCTTATTGACATCCTGTCAACTTGTCTTGGAGGCACCGTGACAGAAACGTTTGATATCGCGATTGTCGGCGCGGGCATCACAGGATGCGCCATCGCACGGCAGCTCGCGCGGTTTGACCTGTCCATTTGCGTGGTCGAGGCGGCTAACGATATTGCGCTGGGCGCGTCGAAGGCCAACGGCGGCCTGGTGCACGCCGGTTACGATCCGGCACCGGGCACGGTTAAGGCGCAGGTCAACGCCCGTGGCTGCGAGTTGTACGGTACGTGGGCACAGGAACTGGGCTTTCTGTTCTGCCGCACCGGGTCGATGGTGTTGGGCTTTAACGACGAGGACCGCGCGCATCTGGAGCAGCTGCGGTGCAACGGCCTGGCCTACGGCGTACCCGAGCTGTCAATCGTTGGCCCCGACCGCATCCATGAACTTGAGCCGCGCGCCAGTGCCGATGCAACGTGCGCGTTGTGGTGCCCCTCGACTGGGTTTGTCGACCCGTTTGAGGTTGCCATCGCCGCGCTGGAGAACGCCGTGGCCAACGGGGTGACGTTTATGCGCTTCGCATCGGTGGAAGCGATTGAAGTCGCGGGCTCGGGCGACGACACGTGCTTTACGCTGGCGACCTCCGCTGGTTGGCCAGGGCGGGCCCCCTCCGCGGGCAACGTGCGCTGCCGCTACCTGATCAACGCTGCGGGCAACGGCGCCGCCGACATCTCGCATATGGCGGGCGCCGAGGAGTTCCAGATGGTCTGGCGTCAGGGCAACATCGTGGTGCTGGACAAGGAGCCGCGCACGCTCATGCCGCTCTACCCCGTGCCGACGCCGGTGTCGAAAGGCGTTATCGTCACGGGCACCGTGCACGGCAACACCGTGATC
>UROA01000132.1 GCA_900549355.1 uncultured Collinsella sp.
GATTCTAGGCGATGGCCCTCCCTTGCTTCTTACACCACGACTCTGCGCGCTACCCCGCTGAGCCCGCCATCAGGAAAATGAATCCCATTCCGAGCTTAGATTCCGGGACGCGCTTTCCGCTTGAGCTGCCATTGGGAAAGCATGTCCCACTCTACGGCTCGATTCCGGGTCGCAGTTTCCGCTTGATGTACCATCCGGAAACTACGTCCCAGTCTGAGCGCGGATTCCGGGATGGACTTTCCGCCTGGGCCGCCATTGGGAAAGCGCGTCCCACTCTGCGTCACTGAGGCGTTTTCTTTACGCCCGCGCCCTGCACAGAGTTCGATTCTCCGCGGTACGGACAAGAAATAAAAAGGCAGGTAGATATAAGTATCTACCTGCCTGTTACTTATGGTGGAGGCGCGGAGAATCGAACTCCGGTCCACGAAAGCCCCCTGATTGGCATCTCCAAGCTCAGTCGCTGATTTTGTCTCGGACGCTTTGCGCGCAGCGACACGCTCGCGGCGTCCTAACCGGTTCGGTCTTAGCCTGCGCCATACCGATTACGTGCGCAGGAGCATTCCCCTAAAATGACGTCGCGCCGGTGTCGGGGAAATCACCGGGTTGACGCGCCGCTATAAACTAAGCAGCGAGAGCCATAGGCTCAAAAGAAGAGTTGTTGTCAATTCAATTTGACGGTACCCCTGTTTAACGAGGCGAGGAGACCTCGGCTTGCTTCCTCTCTCAGAGCTATCGTGTCGAAACCAGTCGCCCCCGAATGTCGGGAAAGTCTGGATGGCATTGGGCTCGAGCACCCAACACCCGTCGACTTTTCAAGGAACATACGGGGCGAGCCCCGCTTGTGGAGTGTTATCTTACCACGTTCTGAAAGCGGACAGCTGTTCTATGCACGAGCTGTGAAGACCCCAATGTGCGCTGCACTTCGCACTTTTGCTACCGATCGCGTCACGTATATTTTCGCCAAGCACAATTGACCCGTCGAAAGGACCGTTATGGATACCAAGCAGCAACTCGTCAATGCCCTCGCAGGCCTGGGCTCAACCATTACCGAAGCTATGGATGTCATCGAAGGCTTTGTCCCCTGCGGACATCCCGCCCTCACGGTATCGAACGCACTCGTCGCGCTGGACGCTGACGATGATGTTGCTCTCGCCCAGCAGCTTGAGACCGTCGAGGGCTTTATCGACCACGTGAGTGAGAACCGCGGCGTGTCCGCCTACCACGGCATCGAGGTCGAGCTCGCGGGTCCCAAAGGCGACTTGCTCGCAGCAATCCGCGAGGTAGGCGCCCTTATGCAGACCGCAGGCGTCAAGAACACCCAGGTCAACGAGTGGGTCTACCGCAGCCTGGCGGCACTCGACAGCTCCGACGAAAAGGCAGCCGAGCAGCTCGCAGAAAGTCCCGCCATTAAGGCCGAGCTTTTGTAAATAGCAAACGCGGGCCCCTTGGCGCATCGTCGTCCAAGAGGCCCGCAAACCGTTCGCGTCAACCGATAGCCGCGCCGCCGCGTTCGGCCAAAGCAAGAATCGGCATCATTTGACGAGGTGTCTTTGCTGCAAGATCGGCATGTTCGAGCAGTTTGCGATCGTTGGTCACCAAGTAATCGACCTGCGCGCGCTTGCACGCGGCGAGTACCAAGTTGTCCTCGTAATCGCGATGGAGCGCTAAGTATTTGTCGGCCAGCCAAAGGTCCGACGCATCTGCACCCACGGCCGTGGCGTTTTCGGTCATGTTCCGAACAAACGCCAGCGCCGCATCGCCAATTGCACGGGCAGATGCCTCGTCGAGCGCTCCCCCGCTGGCAAGAACGCTACGCTTCAGCTCGTGTTGGACAACGTATAGCACGTCCTTGGCGATATGCACCGGAAAGAACAGCAACGCCCCCGTCTCCGTCGCCTGCCCAATAAACGCACGCGCGGCAAGCGACTCGGCATGGTCGACGCAAAACGAATCGACCCATACGTTGGCTTCCACCATAATCTTGAGAGGCGCCCCACTCACTGGATCATCCCCTTTTGGCGATAATGCTCATCCATGGCGTCGGAATAGATTACGTCCCAATCGCGATCGTCGGATACGGGCGACGTAGCGATGCCCAAATCTGCATAAAGCCGGTCTGCCGCTGCCCACGACGCGGCGAACGGAGTATCGTGCGCGACGGTCTGTTGCCGGCCATCAACGGCAGACAGCACTTCTTCACACTGCCCGCCACCCTGTGCGACTTTGGCCACGACCTTTTTGATGAGCTCGGGCAGTGACCTGCCCGAAAGCTGCAGTGCTTCCTCGGCGCGCTCTTTAACCGAGCGATCTACGCGAACATTCACCTGTGCCATGCTGCCAACGGTAGCCATCTCAACCTCACCTTCAGCGTTTGCTAGCCGTGCTAGCATGAGCATATATCTGAGCTAACATCTCGTCAAACAAAAGAAGGCCTGCACCCTGGCGGCTGCGGTGCCGCCCGAATGCAGGCCATATACTCAATTGAAAGCGCTAACGCAGGTAAGCCTTCGCGTTGCTCAGGCTGTAGGCGATCGTTGAGCCGTTGTGCAGTAGTGACGACGTCTGCGGAGTGATCATGCCGGTAATACCCAATGCCAACAGCGCCGAGTTGGTGAGCATCACCTTGGAATACGAACTCGTCAGACGGTCGATAAGCCCCTGGCTCATGCGGCGCAGGCGCACGATTGCGGCCAGATCCGTGTCGGTCAGGATGATATCGGCGACCTCCTTGGCGATATCGCTTCCACCGCCCATGGCCAGACCCACATCGGCCAGGCCCAGCGCCGGTGAGTCGTTGACGCCATCGCCCACCATGGCAACATGGCGCCCCTCACTCTTAATGCGCTCCACATACGCGTACTTGTCCTCGGGCAGCAGCTCGGCCTTAAACTCGTCGACACCTGCCTCGCGAGCAATGCGCTCGGCCGTGCGTTCCGAGTCGCCCGTGAGCATGACCACGTGCTTAACGCCCAACGCGTGTAAGTCGGCGATGGCCTCGCGCACGCCGGGTTTGAGCGGGTCCTCGATACCGAGCACGCCAACGACCGTGCCGTCGACCGCCAGGTACAGCGGCGACAAGCCCTGCATCTGGGACTCGATGCGCTCCTTGATGTCGGACTCGAGCTGCGCGCCCTCATCCTCAAATACAAAGTGCGCGGAACCGATGATGGCGCGACGCCCCTCGATGGACGAAGCGATGCCGTGCGCCACAATATACTCGACAGCAGCGTGACGCTCGCGGTGCTCGAGCCCACGCTCGCGGGCGGCGTTGACCACAGCACGCGCCACCGGATGCGGAAAATGCTCCTCCAAGCAAGCGGAAAGGCGCAGGACCTCATCCTCGCTCCAACCATCGGTCGTCAGCACGCAAGCTAGGCGCGGCTGGGCCTCGGTCAGCGTACCGGTCTTGTCAAAGACAATGGTGTCGGCCTTGGCAAACGACTCAAAGTACTTCGCACCCTTGACCATGACGCCCATCTTGGCGGCATCGCTCATGGCGGTCATGACGGCGACGGAACCCGTGAGCTTGAGTGCGCACGAGTAGTCGACCATCAACGCCGCCGAGGTCTTGATGAGGCTGCGCGTGGTGAGCGCGACCAGACCCGCAAGCAGGAAGTTCCACGGGACGATCTTGTTGGCGAGGTCTTCCATGTGCGACTGGCCCTCGGACTTGAGCGAGTCGGCCGTCTGCACGAGCGAGACGATTGAGCGGAGCTTGGTCTGAGCCGTATTGGCGCGCACGCGCACCAAGATGCTGCCGTCTTCCACGACGGTACCGGCGAACACGTCGTCGCCCGCGCTGCGCTCGACGGCCAGCGGCTCGCCGGTCAGGGTCGCCTGGTTGACCATGGCGCTTCCCTGCTCGACCACGCCGTCGATGCAAATGGACATGCCAGTACGCACGGCTACCAAGTCGCCGGGCTCAAGCTCGGTGGCGGCAACGCTCACCTCGGTGTCGCCGACGACCTTCTGCGCCTTGTCGGGCACATCGAGCAGCGAGTTGATGAGCTCGTTTTCGCTCATGGCGCGGGTGTAGTCCTCGAGCAGCTCGCCCACGTTGAGTAGGAACATCGTCTGGCCCGCGGGGTCGACATCACGCTTGACGAACGAAATGCCGATGGCCGAAGCGTCGAGCACCGGAACGGTCAGGCGCGGCTGCGCCAGCTCATGAAGGGCAGCGCGCAAAAATGCCATGTAACCGGCCACGACAAACACCGCACGCAGAGGCGTCGGCAAAAACCAGCGGCGCGCGTAGTGGGCGCCGATAAGTGTGGCAAGATCCATGACGAGCTTGTGCTTGCGTGGCTCAAGCTGCATCACGTAACCCGTCTTTGCGTCGGCAATGGCCTGAGCGTCGAGCGCGTCCAGGGCATCGAGCACGGCCGCGCGACGCTGCTCGTCATATTCGAGCGCCATCTGGCCAATACGGCCATACACACGCACCTTGTGCACGCCGTCGATATCGCCGCTGAGCTTAAGAAGTGCATCGAGATCGCTCTCTGGCACAGGACCCGCCAATTGAAGACGGGTCCTGCCGGGGATCTCGCTAATAATCGAGAATCTCATAGTTTATGCCTGGGAGCGTTACTCGGCCGCCTCGTCAGCAGCGGCCTCGCTCTGGGTGATGTAGGCAGCCTCGGCAACCATGTCGTCGACATTGGCCTTGGCCTGCTCGACCATGTCCTGGTAGCCGTTCTTGATGCGCATGCCGCACGCGATACCCTGCACGCAGGCATTCTTGACCGGAGCGCTGGTAAGCAGCTTGATGCCGGCCGTGCCAAGCAGAAAACCGCCACCGACAAGCAGGGTATTGAACGTCGACTTCTTCATGTTGCTTCTCCCTTTTGCCGCATTGGACGCGGCACGGTGCCTCAGCACCCGAGTAAACAAGTTTGCTCGAGCACACTTTTGGAAAATAGTTTAGTTTATCTAACTATTAAGGTCAACAAAGGTTAACTTTTTGGAAATCTTGGGGCGCGATGTGACCAAGGGGACCGCCCCTGC
>UROA01000133.1 GCA_900549355.1 uncultured Collinsella sp.
CGGCCCGCCGGCATGAAAGATCGAAACGTTGGGCACTGCGGCAAGCCGGCGGCGGGCAAACTCCTTAAGATCGTCGTCCTCCGCCGTCGTCGTGGTCATGAGCCGCGCGGTCTCGGCGGCGGCAGACTCCATGACCGCGCGCGTATAGAGCAGGCACACCGGTTGCAGCGCGAGAAGGATGAGCGTCAGAAACGTCGGCAGCAAAAAAGCGGCCTCGACCGTAGACTGCGCCCGGTCCTCGCGCGCGATATCAATACAACGCGATGTCCTTAGCGCCCGCAGCGGCGTCGATAACCGACATCGAGGCAACGCCATGGGATGCCGCCCGCTCAACCAGCGCCGCCAAGCGTCCATCGGTGCCAGCACGCCAAAGTCCCACAATCGCCAGCACGATCGATAACAGCGCCACCGTGACGATGGCGTATTCGACCGTCGCCTGGGCAGATTCCTCACGCAGAACGCCATGCATTTCACGATCCCTCCTTTGCGCTTATTGTTTGCGGGACCAGACGCACGGCGCGCAGACGACACGAAGCATCGCCAGCATCCGCGGCAACCGTCACCATATCGACCCAGCCGCGCCCATCGCGCACGATGGCACCCCATACGTTGCCCTTAATATCGAGATAGCCGCTCAGGGCGAGCTGGGCCGTTGGCACCTCGCGGTAGGCGCGTAACATATCCGCCGCCGCCTCGGTCATCGGTCGGTCCTCGGACCATGCAAGCCGGACCGCAATCGCGTTGTCCTCAGGCGAATCCGTCGCAGTGCCAGACCGCTTGTCGAGCGTCCGCAGAAAGGTTTGCGCCGTGACAGCAACATCCGAATCGTCCGCATCTCGCATCTCATCTTTTTGAGACGCCACCGCCGAATCTGAGCCCGAATCGAAGGCGGCCCCAGGACGCTGCTGCCGCGCGGCGTTAAGCCCCCAAAGTACCGCCGCTATCGCCACGGTCAGGCAAGCAAACACCAGCAGCACCCCGATGGGGCGCTCGCCCTCTACAGGCTGTTGATGCCCTCGCTGATAGCGTTCCATAGATCTTGGACCTTGCCCTTAAATGCGACGATGGCGATAATCGCGATCACCACGAGCACGCCGACCAAGATGGCATACTCGGTGGTACCCTGTGCACTCTCCTCCCGCAGTAGCTCCTTGGCGCGCTGACGAACATGTGCCGCCCGGCAAAACGCCCAGCCCTGGACCTTGCCAGCAGCGTCAGTCATCGTGTTCATGTATTCCTCCCTACATCATCCCGCCTGCTCCCAGCAGCGGGCCCAATATGGACAGAAGCAACGCCGGCAAGATGAGCGTGCCGGTGGGAATCAGCAGCTTGACGGGCGCACGCTCAATCTCGCGCTCGACCGCGGCGCGATGAGCCGCACGGATCTCGCGACTTTGAGCGGCCAGCGTCTCGGCAAGTGGGGCACCCAGGGCGAGTGCCTGCCCCACCGTAATGGCAAAGGTCTCGAGCGCTCGCACGCCCAGGTCGCGCGCGGCGGCCAACAACTCGTCCTCACGCGTGCCCACGCCCACCTGCCACGCCATGCAGGCCCGCTCAAGGCGAAGAGCCAGCACTGACCGGCGGTTGGCGCAGAAAATCTCAAGCGCCGCATCAAACGAAAGACCGGCCGAAAGACCCAAGCGCACAACATCGATCATCTCGGACACTTCGCCGAGCGACACTCGCGCCGGGCCGCCCGCTCCAACCGCGCCCTTCACTCGCGCGGTCAGGGCATCGACCACCGAGCGACCCGCGGCAGCGACCAGCACCGCCTCGCGCTTGCAGGCCCCTGCGATCTTGCGTGCATCCGCCCGATCCAAACCCGTCGCGACAAATACACTCAGGGCGCACAGGCAAGCCGCAACTGCAACCGGGGCGCTCATAGCTCCACCCGCATAATGCGCCTGATAACCACCAGAGCAACGGCGTTGAGGGCAAGACCCAGCACCACAGCGCCCGCGCCGGCAGGCGTCGCAAGACCGCGACGAAAATCTGCCGAAAGCAGCGCCAACACCGCGCACATGCCCGCCGGCATCGCCGCGACCATATGCGCCGACATGCGAGCCTGCGACGTCTTGACATCCAAGCGGCGCTTGAGCTCAATGCGCTCCCCCACCATGCTCGACGCCTCGGACAGTAAGTCGGCAAGCGGAGCGCCGGTGCGCTGTGACACCTTAAGCGCCAAGGTCACAAGCGAAAGACCGGGGGCGTCGATGCGCACGAGCAAGTCATCGAGCGCATCGGTCGCCGAGATGCCGCAATCGATCGCCGCCGCCACCCGCAAAAACTCGGTATGCACCGGTTCTTGCGCATGAGCGCCTACAAAGCGCATGCCCTGGGCCAGCGAATGTCCCGAGGCAAGCGACATGGATAGTGCGGTAAACGCCTCGGGCATGGCCTCTTCTGCATCGTGTTGCTCGCGCCGGCTCTCAAAGCCATCCCGAGCGGCGCCAACAGCAATCGGAGCAACAAGTCCCAAGGCAAATCCGAGGGGCGATAACGACACCATCGTTAGTAAAACGCAGCAGACACCGCTCGATAGCAGCAGAAACGCCAAGCGCCCCGAAGCATCTTCGATCACGAGGCCAAGGCGATGCGCCGGAGCCAGCGATGCCCACGAACGGGCGATCTTTTTCAGCAGATCGTTTTCCACCAGCTCACGCGGCAGTTTCTCTGCCACCGTCTCGAGCGCCTGACGCGCCAGCTCCGCCGGCGGTACCTGCGGCACACGAGGTTCCGCCCCGCACGCCGTCGCAACAGAAAACCCTGCCAAACCCCCTACGACGAGGGGCACAGCAACCTCCATTCGTCCACCTCCTCTTGTGTGAGCGTCCCCGACCGCAGGCCTTCTGCGATAAACGGTGGCTCGCGGTCAAGCGTCCAGGTGCGCTCGGCGGCATCGAAAGTCACATAGCGCTCGAGCTCTATGCCGCCCGACGCGGCGCGACGCACTCCCGAATACGAGGAGACGAAACGCCTGCCATCGGCGTGGCGCTCAGACATCACGATGCCGTCGAGCGCCATGACAATCTGCTCCTCGATGAGCTCGCTCGGCAGATCGATGCCATAACGTGCAAGCAACGTCAGACGCACCACGGTCTCCTGCTCGGAACCCGCATGAAGCGTGGTGAGCGACCCGTCGTGGCCCGTGTTCATGGCCTGCAACATGTCGCAGCACTCGGCACCGCGCACCTCGCCCACCACGATGCGGTCGGGGCGCATGCGCAGGGCATTGGTCACCAGGTCGCGGATCGTCACCGCGCCCTCGCCCTCAATTGAAGCCTCGCGCGCCTCTAGACGCACCACATGCGGATGATGCGCAAACTTGAGTTCGGCAGAGTCCTCGATCGTCACGATGCGCTCGCCGGTGGAAATCTCGCATGACAACGCGTTGAGCAGGGTGGTCTTACCAGATCCCGTGCCTCCCGCAACCGCCAGGTCCTGTCGCAGCGACACCGCGCACGACAGCAGCTGCGCATACCAAAGCGGCAGCGACCCCAGCCCCACAAGCTCGTCCAGCGAGCAGATGCGGTCCGAGAACTTTCGGATGGTGAGAATCGGTCCGTCAATCGCCACAGGCGGAATCACCGCGTTGACGCGATAGCCCGTTTTGAGGCGGGCGTTGACGATGGGACTGCGCTCGTCGATACGGCGGCCAAGTGGCGAGATGATGCGGTCGATAAGCACACGAATCTGCTCATCATCCTCAAACGCATGCTCGATGGGGTACAAGACGCCGCCGCGTTCAAAGAAGGCCGAGCGGCAGCCGTTGATCATGATCTCGGTAACGGTATCGTCCTCGATGAGCGGCTGCAACGGCCCCAAGCCCACCACGTCATCCAAAATCTCGTCGATGATGGTCTCGCGCTCGGTCGTCGCGAGATCGGTCGGCTCCTCAACATTGAGCGCCGCCTCCACCGCGGGACGCAATTCCGAGCGGGCAAGTACCGGGTCGATATAGGCGCTGATACGCGCCACTTCGTCGTAACCCATGCGGTCCATCACGGCGCGCTTGGTGCGTCGTTTCACCGCGCGGCGGCGCCCCGCATCTACAGGCGCTGCCGCCTCGGGCGCGCCCCGCCGCTGCAGCGCCGGCAGCCTTAATCCTCGTTTGCAGGCTCATCGCTGATCACCCTCGCGCGACCAGGGAAGGCGGATACGCGGGCGTTCGGTGCGCATTGCACGGTCGGCGACCATATCGCCCCAAGGGCCGACGGCGCACCCCAGTTCCACGAGCATCTCGCGCGTGGCCTCGCGCACGCTGGTCGCAAAAGCGCTGGTCTGCCCCACTGCCTCGTCAGCGCGCCCAAACGCCATGAGCGCGGCGAGATCCTGCCCGCCATCGGCGATACGAATCTTGGAGCTCAACGCACAGGCAATCTCAAAGCGCATGGCAACATCCTCGTCTGCCCCGCGCGCACCGAACCGGTTGAACACGGCGCTCATGCGCGTGCGCGGCACACCTACTCGACTTGCCAGTTCAATGACGCGCGACGCCGATGTCGCGGACGACACCGCAGCATCGCCAACGATCAGGCAACGGTCGCTCGCCGCCACCGCAGCCGCCACGGCGTCGCCCCAAAAGACCGAGGTATCGATAAAGACCACGTCGGATTCGCGACGCAGAACATCAAGCAGTAGCTCCACCGGACATGCCATGAGCTCGGCTTGCTCGGGCGCCGCGACGGGACCCCAGAGCGTAACGCCCGGCGCCACGCGCATCGATGCGGCCACGATATCCGGCTCGGCAAGCGCGCCCGCCACCGACGGCTCGATAAGTGCCGCCATATCGCGCGGAGCATCGACGCCTAACAAGTCGTAAAGGTTTCCAAACATCAGGTCCAGATCGAGCACGGCGGCACGCAAGCCCAACAGCGACGATGTGTGTGCCATGGTGGCAACGATCGTCGACTTGCCGCAACCGCCCGAACCCGAAATGGCGCAGATGACCGGAGCTCGATGCTGCGGAGCGGCCGCGTCCGCCCGGCGAGCATGCTGG
>UROA01000134.1 GCA_900549355.1 uncultured Collinsella sp.
GGCTTCGCCGTCGGCGGGCAGGCCCCAGCTGGCCAGCAGCTCCAGGCCCTCGGGCGAGTCAAAGACCTCATGCGCGCGGTGAATCCAGCACGAATCGACACCCAGTGCATAGGCGGCGTTGAGCAAGTTGCCCATGGCGAGCGAGCCGTCTTCCAGATGTGTGGGCACGCTGCGGTCAACCAGCACCACCACAACGGTCTTGGCGCCATAGAAGGGGTCGCTGTTGCTGTCCATGACCTGGGCGTTGAGCTGTGAGAGACGCTCGACGGTCGCGGGGTCGGTGACGGCGACAAACGTCACCGGCTGGCGGCCCATGCCGCTCGGTGCATATTGGCCGGCTTCGATAATCCGTGCAAGCTTTTCGGCCTCGACGGGACGATCGCTGTAGTTGCGGCAGCTGCGGCGGTGAATGAGTGCTTCGATAGTCTCCATGGTGTCTCCTTGCGGTGGCGTTGCAGATGCCCCGTTCATACCCGCCGGGCTTAAACGATAGACGGTCAATTGCCCGGCCAAAAGGATAGATTCCAATTGGGAAAGTAGGTTTGCATAAAAGTATCTTCAGAATGTGACAAACAAATGGGATGGTTAAACGTTTTATCCCGTCTACCCTGCGGTTTTTTACCACTTGCCTAAATGACGAACGCATAACCTCTGATAAAGGTTTTACTAAAGGAGTACCAACGTTTATCAATGCGCCGTGGTGGCGCCGGGCCAGGAGGTAACATCATGTTCCAGGCTGGAGATGTCGTCGAGACCGATTTCGAAGGATTTCTGAAGCTGCTGCGTTCCAAGACGCGCGCTTTCGTGTCGATCAACGATCACGAGTACTACATCACGCACACCGATGGCTATTGGCGTGTTCAGGATTGCGAGGCCCTCAACGACAAGGGCCACTTTACTGACTGCTCCGAGCTGGTCAACACGGTCTGCGAGGTCGTCGAGCTGCCGTGGATTGCCGGCAAGAGCCTGCATGACAGCTTCTCGGGCGCTACGGTCTATGAAGCCGTCGCCGCTTAACAGGCAATAAAACTCGATTTTCACGTGACCGCTGGCGCCGCCCCCGCGCCGGCGGTCTTTTTCTGCCGATAGGTCATAAAAGTGTATGCATTTGCGGAGAGCCTGTTGACGATAGTCAAAACTCGGACTAATCTAGAAACACAAAATTGGTCAAAAATCGGACAATTGAATGGTGGGATAGATGAATAGTGCGGTTACGCTGGTCGACTTCGATCGGTTGCTCAATGGACTCGACCATATCTATTCGGAGTTCTCGCGCGCCTGCGGCCTTTCGGACTGCGCCTATTGGATGCTCGTCGACACCAGCACGGCGGGCGGCAGTATTGCCGTAAGCCGTCTGACAAGCGAATGGTTCTACAGCAAGCAGACCATCAACTCGGCAATTAAAACCTTGACGGCGCGGGGCTTCGCAACGTTGGAGTTTGCCGAAGGCAGCCGTAAGAACAAGGTCGTGAGCCTGACCGAAGAGGGCAGGCGATTTGCCGAGCGTTATGCGCTGCCGGCACTCAAGGCCGAACAGCGAGCCTTTGGCGCGCTTGAGCCGTGTGAGCAGCGCGAAATCATGCGCCTAATCGGAAAATTTTCCCATGCGCTCGGCGATGAGTGCGATGCCTTTAAGCAGCATATCGCTGCCGAGAGCCAAGCCGAGAATCAAGGTGAGGGGGAGTCGTGCGACTGTTAATGAGGTTTATGAAGCCATATCGAGGGCTTGTCGCAGTGACGCTGCTGGTGCTGCTGGTGGATAACGTCGGTACGCTGTTGGTTCCCACGATGCTGGCGAACATGGTCAACACCGGTATTACCACGGGCGATGTCGACTACATTTTACGCAACGGCCTATACATGTTTATCGCGACCAGCATGGCTAGCGGCGGCACGGTGCTGGGCTGCTATCTTTCGGCGCGCCTGGCCGCCAACGTGGCTTGCGATATCCGCAATGCCGTGTACGACAAGTCGCTCGAACTCGCGGCCAGCGATTTTGAGCGCTTTGGCACCGGATCGATGATCACGCGCTCGCTCAACGACATCAACGTGATTCAGCAGGCGATTCTGCAGACGATTCAGTTGGTGCTGCCCGTGCCGTTTTTGGCTGTGGCGGGCATCATCTTCGCCTGGTTTATCGATCCTGCCATGGGCACGCTTCTGGGCGTAGTCGTTGCGATTGTGCTGGTGGCGGCGGTCTTTACGGTTGCCAACGCGGCTCCGATCTTTATGCGCTTGCAGAGCTTTATCGACCGCATGAACGTGGTGCTGCGCGAAAACATCGTGGGCGTGCGCGTCATCCGTGCGTTTAACAAGGAGCGTCACGAGGAGCGGCGCCTGGACGAGGTGTTTAGCGACTACGCCGCCAACGCCATCAAAGTCAACCACCTGTTTGTGGGCCTCGACAGCTCAAGCTTCTTTTTGATGAACATCGCCGAGGTGGCGGTGCTGTGGGTTGGCGGCAACCGCGTGGGCGCCCACGCCATGCAGATCGCGAGCATCTCGGCGGTGCTTGAGTACGCAATCCTGATTCTGTTCTTTGTGATGATGGCGCAGATGGTGGTGCTAACGCTGCCACGCGCCGCGGCATGCCTAAGCCGTGCGCAGCAAGTGCTGGAGATTGAGCCGAGCATCGTCGATGGCGAGCGCACGCTGGATGACGGGGCGCGCGAGCCCCAAGACGAAGCCGATGCGGTGGCCGTGTTCGACCACATGTCGTTTCGCTTTGACGACGCCGACGAGGACACGCTGTGCGACCTGAGTTTTGCCTGTCGTCGCGGTCAGACGACCGCAATCGTCGGCTCGACGGGTTCGGGCAAGTCGACGGTGGCCAAGCTCCTGCTGCGCTTCCACGATGCCACCAAGGGCGCCATTCGCCTGGACGGTGTTGACCTGCGCGACCTTTCGCAAGACGAGATTCGCGGGCGCATTGCCTATGTGCCGCAGAAGGCGTGGCTGTTCTCGGGTACCGTGGCAAGCAATCTGCGCTTTGGCAACGAAGACGCGACTGAGGCCGACATGCTTCATGCGCTCCAGGTTGCCCAGAGCACCTTTGTGCTCGATCAGCCGCAGGGGCTCGATACCCCGGTGGCGCAGGGCGGTACGAACTTCTCGGGTGGTCAGCGCCAGCGCCTGGCCATTGCTCGCGCGCTCATGAAGCGCGCCGACCTGTATATCTTCGACGACAGTTTTTCTGCTCTGGACTTTAAGACTGATGCCGCCTTGCGCCATGCGCTGCAGGACGAGACGCACGACGCTGCGGTGCTCATCATCGCGCAGCGCATTTCGACGATCTTGCACGCCGACCAGATTGTCGTGCTCAAGGACGGCGAGGTTGTGGGCTTGGGCACGCATGGCGAGCTTATGGAAACCTGCGAGGTGTACCGCGCCATAGCGGAATCGCAAATGAAGGGAGGTGAGTAGCATGGCCGAGGAGCTCAAGAAGCAGGGCGGCATTGATGACGCCGTTGCCGCGGGGCTGGTCGAGGAAACGGCTGCCGCGTCGACCGAGCTGGATGACGCCGCCAAGGCTGCAGCCGAGCGCGAGGCTCGCCGCCAAGCGCTCTATGAGGAAAACGAACGTGCCGAGGACGAGCGTGCCCGCGCCGAGGCAGAGCGCATGCGCGACGTGGACGACGAAGACGAGGACGAGGCGCCTCGGGATACCTGGGCGACGGTGCGCCGGCTGTGGGGCGAGGCTGCCGGCGACCATTGGCGCTTCTATATCGTGTTCGCGAGCATTGTGTTCTATGCCATCTTTAACACTGCCGCGCCGGCATATAGCGCCCGTGTGATCGATGAGCTGTGGGGCCACATCCAGGTGGCGTTTGCCAACGATACCACCTTCAACATCACCTGGGAGAACTGCGGCAGGACCATCTTCATCTACTTTATGATTTGGACGGCCGCTGCCTCGTTCTACGCGCTCCAGAGCTTTTTGATGTCGAGCGTGGCCGAACGCCTCAACCTGCGTCTACGTAACCGCATCGCGCAAAAGCTCAACCGTCTGCCGCTCGCCTATTTTGACGCGCATCGTCCCGGCGAAGTGGTCAGTCGCGCGACCAACGACTTGGACAAGATGTCCGAGAGTATGCAGCGCGGACTGCTGCAGCTGCTGGTGTCGATCGGCACCGTGGTGGGCGCCGTGAGCGTGATGTTCGTGTTTAGCGTGCCGCTCACGCTCGTCTTTTTGTTCTTTATGACGCTGTCGCTGCTGATGACCAAAGTTGTCTCGCGCCGTACGCATGATGTGACGGGCGAGCGTCAGGAGTGGGTGTCCAAAATCACGAGCGCGGTCGAGGAAGGCTATTCGGGCCGTTTGGTGATTCGCGCATTCAACCGCGAGCGCCAGAGCTCTGCCGAGGTGCACGAGGCCTCGGGCGAGCTGGCGCGCGTGAGCACCAAGGCCGACTTTTTGATCAATGCCGTCGGACCCGTGGTTCGCTTTATTGGTCGCCTGGCGCAGATCGTGATCGCGCTCGTGGGCTGCAGCATGCTGGTCGCCGGCCACATGACCGTCGGCGTGTTCCAGGCGTTCTTCCAGTTTATCTACGAGGCGTCCGAACCCATGACGCAGCTGTCGTTTACCTTTAACTCGCTGCAGAGCGCGCTGGCGAGTGCGGAGCGCGTGTTCGACCTGCTCGATGAGCCCGAGATGGAAGCCGATCCGCTGCCGGACGAGGCCGCCAAGCTGCCGGGTCGCGTTGAGGGTCGTGTCTCCTTTGAGCACGTGCGCTTTGGTTATTCGCCCGACAAGCCGCTTATGCGCGACGTGTCGTTTACCGCCGAGCCGGGCCAGAAGATTGCCGTGGTGGGAACCACGGGCGCAGGCAAGACGACGCTCATCAACCTGCTCATGCGCTTCTACGAGATTGACGGCGGGCGTATTACGCTCGACGGCGTGGATACGAGC
>UROA01000135.1 GCA_900549355.1 uncultured Collinsella sp.
AGTAGACCGTCAGCACGCCGTTGGCGAGCCGTCCGTCCGCCTGACCGACGAACGCGCGCTTGTCGGGCGTGAGTCGGTTTTTGTAGCTCTCCATCAGCGCGAGCCAGATATCGCTGTCACCGGTCGGTGCGGACGCTTCCGCCTTCGGCTCTGCGGCCTGCGGCGCGGGAGCCGTCATCGCGCTCTGCGGACGGTCCGGCTCTGCTGGCTCCCCGGAGGGGCGGGGGGGGGGCGCGGCGGAGCCAGTTGCCGCTGTGATGGTAGACGGTGAACATCATGGCGGTGATTACCCAGGTTACGGGGTAGACAAGCAGCAAGTGCTCAAGCGACGGATCGAACGGCATAATCGCAAACACCCAGATCACCCTGAGCACGACAGTGCCAAAAATCGTGAGCAGCATGGGCTGCAAGCTCACGCCGGCACCGCGAATGGAGCCCGACGCGTTTTCGATAATCGAGAAGATCGCGTAGAACGGCGCGATGAAATGAAGAATCGTCGTGGTGTACGCCGAAATCGAAACATCGTCGACAAACAGACGCGACAACGGACCCGAGAACACCAGCAGCACGGCAGACAGGCCACCAATGAGCATAAACGACAGCACGAGCGACGTATGGTAGCCCTTGCGCATGCGCTCATAGTTGCGCGCGCCAAAGTTCTGTGCCGAGAACGTGGTGATCGACACGCCGAGCGCCTCGGTAACCATCCAGACAATGCCATCTAAGCGGCCCGAAAGACCCCACGCCGTGGTGACATCGGCACCAAACGAGTTGACCGACACCTGAATCAAAACGTTGGAAATCGAATACGCAGCAGACTGAAAGCCAAGCGGCAGACCACACGAGATCATGCTCTTACAAATACCGCGATCGATGCCGAGTTTGGACAGCGAAAGCCGCCACGCACCCGGTGCGTGCATCATGCGAATCACGATCATCGTGGCGTTGGAGCAAATGGTCAGCGCCACCGCGATGCCGCAGCCCAGCGCCTCCATATGAAGCACGGCAACAAAGATGATATCCAGCACCGCATTAACAAGGCAGCCGGAAGCGATGATCACAGCAGGCCCGCGCGTGTCGCCCACGGCGCGCAGCAGTGCCGTTCCCATATTGAGCAGCAGCGCCGCAACCATGGCGGCAAAATAGCAACGAGCATAGGCCACGCCCTCGGCCAAAAGTTCATGCGGAGTGTTCATAAGTACCAGCATGGGCTCAACGAACACTATGCCAAGAATCGAGAAAACGATACCGCCCACCAGCGCGAGCGTCATGGCCGTATGGACCGAACGGCTCAGTCGCTCATCATCGTGCTGACCAAAATACTGACCGGTAATGACCGCGCAGCCGGCGCCGACGCCAACGCAAAAGCCAATGCAGAGCTCGGTGAGCACCATCGTAGCTTGAATGCCACCTAGCGCGAGCTTGCCGCCAAACTGGCCAACGATATAGGTACCGATAAGCGTGTAGGCCTGCTGAAAAAACGAACTAAAAAAGATGGGAACGCACAGCGAAAGCAGCTGCTGCCAAATAACACCCTGCGTTACATCGATAGCCGTAGATTTCTTAGCCACACGCCCTCCCCAAAAGCGTACGTCAACCGACAAAACAGTAATTAAAGACCTAAGCTAATAGCAGCTTAGCACCGACCGACGTCGACCGAAACACCCCGAGTCAGAGCCCGGTGCAAACTATCTGCCTAGTGATACAGCCCCGGCCGGTAGTGATACTCGTTGCTCACGTGCGGGCACAGCTGCCAAAAGGCGACGGCACTCGCCGCGGCCACGTTGAGCGAATCGACCCCGTGCGCCATCGGAATGCGCACGGCTCGGTCGCAGCCCGCGATAGTCTTGGCGCCCAGGCCGGCACCCTCGGTGCCCATAAAGATCGCCAGGCGATCAACCTCCTGCAGCGCAGGATCGTCCAGCGAAACGGAGTCGTCCGTCAGCGCCATCGCAGCGCACGAAAAACCGGCTTCGTGCAGTGCCGCCAGGCCATCGTGCGGCCACACACGAGCCGAGCTGCCAATACGCGTCCACGGCACCTGAAACACCGTGCCCATGCTCACGCGGGCCGAGCGACGGTACAGCGGGTCGCAGCACGTCGGACTGACCAAAATACCGTCGACATTGAGCGCGGCGGCCGAGCGGAAAATCGCACCCACGTTCGTGTGGTCGACAATACCCTCGAGCACGCAAACGCGCACCGGGCGCTCCCCCGCCGCCTCGACGACGCCACCCAAGAACTCATCAACCGGAATCTGCCGCGGGCGACGAAACGCCGCGAGCGCACCGCGCGTCACGTTAAAGCCCGTCAGCTGCTCCATGAGTTCCATGGAAGCCACGAACACAGGAACCGGACCTGCGCCCTCGCGCACAACCAGGCGCTCAAACAGCGGCATCATCTGGTCGAGCCAGCGTTCGCCCAAAAGAAAGCTCACCGGCTCGTATCCGGCACGCACCGCGCGCTCAATAACCTTGGCACTCTCGGCGATAAAGATGCCCTTTTGCGGCTCTAGCACGCAGCGCAGCTCGCGCTCGGTCAGTCGCACGTAGGCATCGAGCCGCTCGTCCTCGAGCGAATCAATTCGCAGAACCTCAACGGCATCAGTCATAGCAGCCTGCCCGCACCCTTCTTTACAGCACATCTATACCAAACGAGGCGACGCTAAGCGCCGCCCCATACATTCAATCAACCCGATGATACCGTTCACACCAGGCGATTTACGCATCAACGCGACGATACGTCACGAACTCATAATCGAGGCCTTCGTCACCCTCGCCCGCGGAAATCGTGGCAACCCCTTCACGCCGCACAACTTCCCACGCGGGGTCGGCGTCCAAATTGGGAAAATATGTGTCCACGGGATGGACGCAGTGGTTGTGCGCGACCTCGGCCTCGGCACAATACGGCAAAAACTGCCGATAGACATCGCCGCCGCCGATCACCCACGCAACGGGCTCATCGGCAACCGCGGCGAGCGCCTCGTCGATGCTATGCACCACGTCGACGCCCTCGACAGCAAAATCCTCGTCGCGGGTAAGCACGATATTGCGACGGTTCTTGAGTGGACGCCCACCGGGAAAACTCAGCAGCGTCTTGCGCCCCATGATGACCGGGCAGCCCTTGGTGCAGGCCACAAAATGGCGCATGTCGGCGCGATTGGACACCACCATGTCGCCCTCGCACCCAATGCCCCAGTCATCGCACACGGCGACAATGGCAGAAAGCTTACACGTCATGAGTACCACCTACACCGCAATGGGGATGTTCTTGACCTGCGGACCGTGCTCGTAGCCCTCCACGATCAGGTCATCGGTCGTAAACGCATAGAAATCGTGCACGTCGGGGTTCAGCGTTACCTTGGGCGCCGCAAACTGCGGGCGCTCGATAAGCTCACGGACGATATCGACGTGGCGGTCGTAAATGTGGGCATCGGCAATCACATGCAGCAGCTCACCCGGAATCATATCGACCGACTGTGCGACCATCATCAGCAAGATGGCGTACTGGCACACATTCCAGTTGTTCGCGGCCAAAATGTCCTGGCTGCGCTGGTTGAGAATCATGTTGAGCGTCGGCTTGTCGTCCTGCGGGTGCTGCGTGACGTTATAGGTCACGCTGTACGCGCACGGATACAGGTGCATCTCGGACAGGTCGCTAAACACATACGTGTTGGTCATGATGCGGCGACTGTACGGTGTGTGCTTAAGATCGTACAGCACTCGGTCCATCTGGTCGAAATCGCCCTCGGCATAATGGCTCTTCTGGCCAATCTGGTACCCGTAGGCCTTGCCGATGGAGCCGGTCTCGTCGGCCCACTCATCCCAAATATGGCTGTTGAGGTCATGGACGTTATTGGACTTCTTTTGATAGATCCACAAAATCTCGTCCATCGCAGACTTAAGCGCCGTGCGGCGCAGGGTGAGCGCAGGGAACTCCTCGCGCAGGTCGTAGCGCGCCGTAACGCCAAAGTTTTTAATGGTATAGGCAGGGGTGCCGTCCTCCCACACCGGACGGACCTTTTGGCCCTCGGTGGTGGTGCCATGGTCCAGAATGTCGCGGCACATGGATACAAACTGTTGATCAGCTTTGCTCATTGACCCTCCTGTCAGTCGCCTACAAGCGAGATTCATTGTAGCCCAGGCGCACGCAACCCCACAGCCCAAACATAAGCCCTCATTTTCTGACATATGCCAGAAATTCCTTGCGCAAATCCGCACGTTCGCTATTCTATTGTTGACATATGTCAGATTTGGAGAGTGTATGGCAGGAAGACGAGAAAAATTACGCCGCGTTGGGATCATCCCCGAATACCGCGGCTTTACCCCCGACGGCCTTGCCAGTGGAGACGCCATCGACATGACGATCGACGAACTCGAGGTGCTGCGCCTGTGCGACCTGGAAGGCCTTAACCAAGAGGCAGTCGCACAGCAGATGGGCATCGCGCGCGCCACGGTGGCGGCTATTTGCAGCCGAGCACATCGTAAGGTGGCCGATGCGCTGGTCAACGGACGAGCGCTCGTCATCGAGGGCGGCAATATCACGTACTCCCCCATCGCCACGACGACGGCCGCATGGCCAGCAAAGGAGGTCGGCACCATGAGGGTGGCAACGACGTACGACAACGGCAACATCTTTATGCACTTTGGCCGCAGCGATCAGTTCAAGATCTACGACATCCAGGATGGCAAGGTGCTCAACGAGCAGGTCGTAGGCACCGGTGGCACCGGCCACGGCGCCTTGGCGGGCCTGCTTGCCAACGGTGGCGTTGACACGCTCATTTGCGGCGGTATCGGCG
>UROA01000136.1 GCA_900549355.1 uncultured Collinsella sp.
GCTACGTTGGCAACTGGCCCGGCGTCACGGTTGAGAAAAAGGAAGCCAGGCTCCTAAGCGACAAGAACGTTACCATCACGGACCTCCCCGGCATCTACTCGCTTTCCCCCTACAGCCCCGAGGAGCAATGCTCGCGCGATTACCTCATGAGCGGCGAGCCCGATGTAGTCGTCCAGGTGGTCGACGCCACCAACCTCGAGCGCAACCTGTACCTGGCGCTTCAGGTTATCGAGACCGGCCTGCCCGTGGTCGTTGCCCTCAACATGGCCGACTTGGTCGAGAAGAACGGCGACAAGATCGACACGGACAAGCTCTCCAAGAAGCTCGGCTGCCCGGTCATGATGATCTCGGCCCTTAAGAACAAGGGCATCAAGGAGCTGTTCGAGCAGGTTAAGAAGTCCGCTGCTTCCAAGGGCGAGGTGCCGGAGCACAAGTTCGACTCCTCCATCGAGGACGTTCTGGACCACATCGAGAACAACCTGCCGGCGAGCGTTCCCGCTAACAAGCGTCGCTATTACGCCGTCAAGCTGTTCGAGCGTGATGCAGACGCCTGCAAGCTCATCAACCTCACCAAGGAGAAGGCCGCTCGCGTGGAGGAGCTGGTCGCCCAGTGCGAGCAGGACTGCGACGACGATGCCGAGTCCATCATCACCGGTGAGCGCTATGGCGTCATCGCGCACATCATCGATGAGTGCCTCACCAAGGCCCCGGCCAAGATGAGCACCTCCGAGAAGATCGACCGTGTGGTTACCAACCGTATCCTGGGCTTGCCGATCTTTGTCGTCATCATGTTCTGCGTGTACTACATCGCCGTTTCCACCCTGGGCGGCACGGTGACCGACTTCACCAACGACCAGCTCTTTGGCACCGACGGTTGGTATGTGCTCGGTCAGGGCCGCGATGCCTACGATGCAGCCGTCGAGGCTGCGGGCGACGATGCCGACTCGGTCGACCCGGCGCAGTACGGCCCCTATGTCCCGGGTATCACCACCGCGGTGCATGACGCCCTTGTGGCGGGCGGCACCGAGGACGGCGGTCTTGTTGACTCCCTTGTCTGCGACGGTATCGTGGCCGGCATCGGCGCCATCATGGGCTTTGTCCCGCAGATGTTCCTGTTGTTCGTGATGCTCTCTTTCCTGGAGGACTGCGGCTACATGGCCCGCGTCGCCTTCATCATGGACCGCGTGTTCCGCCGCTTTGGCCTGTCCGGTAAGTCCTTTATCCCCATGCTCGTGACCTCGGGCTGCGGCGTTCCCGGAGTCATGGCTACCAAGACCATCGAGAACGAGAAGGACCGCCGCATGACGGTTATGACCACCACGTTCATCCCCTGTGGTGCCAAGCTGCCGATCATCGCCCTGCTCATGGGTTCCATCATCGGCGATTCTTCCACCACCGCCGCGTGGATCAGTCCGCTGTTCTACTTCCTGGGCGTCTTTGCCGTCATCGCTTCGGGCCTCATGCTCAAGAAGACCAAGCTCTTCGCCGGCCGCCCGACGCCGTTTGTTATGGAGCTTCCTGCCTACCACTTCCCGGCGATCCGCTCTTGGGCGCTGCACGTGTGGGAGCGCTGCTGGGCCTTTATCAAGAAGGCCGGTACGGTCATCTTCGCGTCCACTGTCGTGGTTTGGTTCCTGTCCAACTTTGGTAGCTACAACGGTTCCTTTGGCTACCTGCCCGCGATGGACGGCATCTCCGAGGAGTTCATGGACTACTCCGTGCTGGCCATGCTCGGTAACCTGATCTCCTGGATCTTCGCCCCGCTTGGCTTTAGCACCTGGCAGGCAACAGCGCTGTCCGTCTCGGGCCTTGTCGCCAAGGAGAACGTCGTCGCCACCGCCGGCTCGCTGCTGTCCGTTGCCGACGCGGGCGAGACCGACCCGAGCCTGTGGACCGCGTTTGCCGGCATGTTCCCCACCATGGGCGCTTGCGTCGCCTTTGGCGCGTTCAACCTGCTGTGCGCTCCGTGCTTTGCTGCCATGGGTGCCATCCGCAACCAGATGGATTCCGGCAAGTGGTTCGCGATTGCCATCGGTTACGAGTGCATCTTCGCTTGGGTGATCGGCCTGTTCATCAACCAGTTCTACAACTTGCTTGTTCTTGGACAGTTTGGTATCTGGACGATTGTGGCCATCGTGCTGCTGGTTGCGATGCTCTTCCAGATCTTCCGTCCCATGCCCAAGCATGCATGGACCGACGAGGACGAGACCAACACTGCTTCCGCCGCAGTTTCCGCTTAAGTCCGAATAAGGATTAGCCCCTTTTCACGAGCCCGAGTGTCCCAGCGACACTCGGGCTTTTTGGTGGGGGAGATGTGACGTTTCCGCAGATAAAACCGACCAAAATAAACCTGTCCCTTTTTGGTAGGTGGAGAATGGGGTAAAGTAAGTGGTGGTTAACTAGAGGAGGCTTGCTATGGCACCTATCGATATTGTTGTACTGGCTGTTATCGGTATTGCGTTTGTCGCGGTATGCGTGCGCATCTACCGCAAGGGCACCTGCGCTGACTGCGCTCAGGGTGGCGTTTGCACGGGGCATTGCTCCAACAAAAAGACGTGCGCTGCACTTAAGGGCGTAGACAAAATCGCCGAAGACTTGGGCCGCGGTATTCATTAGCCGACCGGCGTTTGGGTATGTTTGACTGCGAATGCGGCGGTTGCTGATACGATAAGTACGTTAGCAACTGCCGCCCAGCGGCTCAAACGAAAGGAACCCTGTATGGAGTCCTCCGCCTACCCGATGCTCTTTAGCCCGATCAAGGTCGGTACGACCGAGGTTAAGAACCGCGTCTTTATGCCGCCGGTATCTACCAACCTGGCCGATCACGGATATGTGACCGACGACTTGGTCGATCATTACCGTGCCCGTGCCAAGGGCGGCGTTGGCCTGATCATCACCGAGGTCGTGACGGTCGAGCCCACCTATACCTATCTGCCGGGCGACATGTGCTGCTACGACGACACGTTCATCCCCGGCTGGGAAAAGCTCGCCGCCGCCGTGCATGAGTACGGCTGCAAGATTATGCCGCAGCTCTTCCACCCCGCCTACATGGCCTTTAACATTCCGGGCACGCCGCGCCTGATCGCTCCGTCCTTTGTGGGCCCGTCCTATGCCCGCGAGGCACCGCGCCCCATCACGGTCGATGAGATTCACGAGCTCACGCATCAGTTTGGCGACGCTGCCGTGCGTATGCAGAAGGCCGGTGTCGATGGCGTCGAGGTCCATGCGGCGCACGCCCACGGCATGCTCGGCGGCTTTTTGACCCCGCTCTACAACAAGCGTACCGACGAGTACGGCGGCTCGCTCGACGCTCGCATGCGCTTCCTGCTCGAGGTCATCGCCGAGATTCGCGAGCGCTGCGGCAAGGACTTTATCATCGACGTCCGCATCTCGGGCGATGAGTACACCGATGGCGGCCTGACCCTCAACGACATGATCTACGTCTCGCGTCGCCTGGAGAAGGCCGGTGTCGACATGATTCACGTGTCGGGCGGCACCACCATCAAGCGCGGCTCCGCAATTCCCGCCGCCGGCACGCAGCAGGCCTCGCACGCCGCTTGCTCGCGTGAGATTAAGAAGCACGTGAACATTCCCGTTGCCACCGTCGGCCGCATCAACGAGGCCTGGATCGCCGAGGAGCTGATCGAGGACTGCGCTGCCGACATCTGCATGATGGGCCGCGCCAATCTGTGCGATGCCGAGTTCTGCAATAAGGCCGCTGCCGGCAACGCCGACGACATCCGCCCCTGCATTGGCTGCCTGCGCTGCCTGAACGGCATTATGTTCGGCAAGCGCATCTCCTGCACCGTCAACCCGGACGTGGAGCGCGACGAGGCCGGCTACGAGCCTGCCGCCGAGGCCAAGAACGTACTGGTTGTGGGCGCCGGTCCCGCGGGCATGGAGGCGGCGTTCATTGCCGCCAAGCGCGGTCACAACGTGGTGCTCGTGGATAAGCAGGACGAGCCGGGCGGCGAGATGCGTATCGCAGCCGTTCCGCCGGCAAAGCAGGAACTCACCCGCGTGATCAAGTATCAGTATCGTCGCCTGGCCGAGGCCGGCGTGAAGTGCGTATTTGGCACCGAGCTTACTGCCGAGGACATTCAGCGTGACTACGCCGGCTACGAGGTCGTCCTAGCTTATGGCGCCGAGCCCATCGCTCCGGCCTTCATGCAGGGCTTTAAGCAGGTTATGACGGCTGACGACCTGCTGGGTGGCAAGGCTTTCCCGGGCAAGAAGATCGTTATCGTGGGCGGCGGCACCGTTGGCTGCGAGACGGCCGATTACTTGGCCCCGTTGGTCAATGACCTCTCGCCGGCCAATCGCGATGTCACCGTTATCGAGATGACCAAGACGCTCGCCGCCAACGAGGGCGGCGCCGGTCGCGCGGTGCTCATCACGCGCATGCTCTCCAAGGGCGTTCACGTGCTGACCGAGGCCAAGGTGACCGAGATCACCGAGGACACCATCAGTTACGAGAAGGACGGCGAGGTCCGCACCATCACCGGTGCCGATACGCTGGTGCTTGCCATGGGCTATCGTCCCAATACCAAGCTGGCCGACGACCTTGCCGCTGCTGGCGTTGCTGCCCACGTACTGGGCGATGCCCAGAAGTGCGGCAACATCCGCGATGCCATCGGCGACGGCTACAAGATTGCCTGCGAGCTCTAGTCAACCCCTTGGTGCGTGGGGGACAGGTTGGTTTGCACCAAGTTGATGCATGTAAACCTGATTCCATTGCGCCAGTCGATAGCAAAACACGGCGGCCGTCCCGTTTTGGGACGGCCG
>UROA01000137.1 GCA_900549355.1 uncultured Collinsella sp.
TCGGCCAGGCGCTCGTCATTGGCCTCATCTCGGCTGCCGTGATCCAGATCACCACCACTTCGCCGTTCGTCGATTTTGCCGCCGAGGGCATCGCCGCCATGCTCATGGCCGGCATCGTCAACGCCGCCGGCAAGAACGGTCAGGTCAAGCCCGCCATCGCTATTGTCGCAACCTTCCTGACCACCTTTGTCTCCGGCGTCATCTTCATGGTCATCAAGATGGCCATGCTCGGCGTGGTAGGCGAGCTCGCCGCCGCCATGCTGCCCGTCGTCGCCATGACCGCCGTCTTTAACGCCATTCTGGTCGGCGCCCTCTACTTGCCCATCCAGAAGGCCCTGAAGCTCAACTAACCCGTTCGACTTTACGAGCCACCCCATCTTGGCGTTCATTCGTCGCTCGCGTACCGTCGACGTCGCCGTAAGCCCGGCGCGATGTACCTCAACCATAGCCGTGGGTTTAGCGATCGCAGCGCGCGCATCGGCAACGGGCGCTCGCCGCGCCGACCGTCCCGCCTGCCCTATGCGCTCATCGCCGTGGGTTGCGCGCTCGTGCTGTTTATCGCTGCCGTCGTGGGCTACGTCAACCGCAGCGTGGACGTGGAACTCAACGGTCAGAAGACCGCGGTGCGCGTGGGCTCTACGTTGCAGAATCTTATCGACGATCAAAGCCTGACCGAAACATACGACGCCGGCGATTTGCTGGCCGTCGACGACAGCGTGCTCAAGCGCCATGGCGGCGAAAAGCTGTCGGTGAAGGTCGACGGCAAGCGCGTGAAGCAAGGCAAATGGGATAGTCGCGAGCTTACGGGTGGCGAGAAGGTAACGGTCAAGGACGGCCGCAACGTGTACGAAAAGCACGAGGTCCAGGCCACGACCATCGAGCCAAAGCTTAAGGTCGAGGGCACGGGTGCCATTGAGTATGTCAAAACCTGGGGCGTTCAGGGCCGCTCCGAGGTATGGGTCGGCGAGCAGTCGGGCAAGACGCAGGACCGCGGCGAGGTCGTGCCCGCCACCGACTGCGTAGTCGAGTGCGCAAGCGTAGCGCCCAAGGGCAACGAAAAGTACGTGGCCCTGACATTTGACGAGGGTCCGAGCGGCGCGACCAAGCAGATCTTGCAGGTGCTCAAGGAAAAGGGCGTCACGGCGACGTTCTTCCTTTCGGGCGATGCCGCGGAAGCCTCGCCCGCTACTGCCAAAGCGATTGTCGATGCCGGGTGCGAGATCGGTTCCAACAGTTACAGCGATGATTCGCTCAAGGGCGAGGATCGCGAGACGGTGCGCAAACAGATCACGAAGGGCACCGAGGCGATTAAGTCGGCGACCGGCGTCGAGACGATGTTGCTGCGCGCCCCCTACGCCGCGTTTGACGAGCAAAATTGGATCGACTCGATGGACCTGGTGTCCGCTGTGGTTTCGTGGAATATCGATTCGGGCGACTGGCTGCTCAACGGCGCCGACGAGCAAGTATCGACCGTGCTCGACTCGATGACGCCGGGCAATATCGTGCTGCTCACCGATAGCGATGAGTGCGCCGAGCAGACGCTCGAGGCGCTGCCGCAGATTATCGATGGCCTTGTCGCCGACGGCTACAAAATCGTGACGCTCAGCGACCTGGTCAAGACGGACACGGCATTGAGCAAAAAGCTCACCTCGCTCACCAAGGTTTCCATGCCCAAAAACGCCGTGTTCCCCCAACTCCCCGAGGACGACGACACCACAGAGTAGTCATTGGGGACGTGCTTAAACGACTGGTCGTTTAGGGCGGTCTTAATCGCTTTGTCCCACCACACCCATCCGGCTCTATGTCACGGATACGTCAGCGTTTGGTATGCCTGCGATGTGCAGCGCATAAATTCGGTGCCGCAGCGCGATGCTGATGCTATAGTTACTGCGGTTAATGAGGGTCAAGAGAAAGGTTACAGGTGAAATCCAAACCTCGACCATACAGCCGATGACCCCATGCAGGTGCTTTCTGCGCGTGCACGGGGTGTGAGCGCCGAGCGGCGTGCCGCCCGCGCATGCGTATACATATCCAGAAGCCCCCAGACGCCGCACGCGCGGCCGCGTCCGGAGGAATAATGATGGGGAGCACCATTGAATTATCTGAGTGAGATGCTCAAATTGCCGGTCTTGGACGTCGACGGCGAAAAGCTCGGCGTGGTCAACGATTTTGGTATTGCTACCGGCGAAGTTTTTCCGCACGTGACGTCGCTCGCGTTCCGCGGACCCGGCAAGACGCCGTTTATGATCAGCTGGCGCAAATGGGTCGACCGTATCGACGAGACGGGTGTACACCTTAAGACGTCGGCCACCGAAATCCGTTTTTCGTACCTGCAGCCGACCGAACTCTTACTCGCCCGCGACGTGCTTAACAAGCAAATTGTCGACACGCAGGGCATGAAGGTCGTGCGCGTAAACGACATCAAGTTTTCCATGTCGGGCGAAAATCAGCTGCGCCTACTGGGTGCCGAAGTTGGCGCCCGCGGTCTGCTGCGCGCGATCAGCCCCACACTCGAGCATGTCGTCGAGGGCTTTATGAAGCACCTGGGCAAGCCGCTCAGCGAGGACATTATCGCCTGGTCTTACATGGACCTGCTCGATCGCTCGACTAAGAACATCCAGCTCTCGGTGTCGCACAAGACGCTTGGCGAGCTGCACCCTGCCGACATTGCCGACATCATCGAGCAGCTCGACCCGCGCCTGCGTGCGCAGGTGTTCGCGCAGCTCGACACCGCCCAGGCCGCCGAGGCCATCTCGGAGTTCGATGATGACGAGCTCATGACCGAGATGCTCGAGGGCCTGTCCGATACGGACGCATCGTCGATGCTGGCCATGATGGACCCGGACGACGCCGCCGACCTGATCGACGAGCTCGATTACGAGAAGGCCGAGAAGCTCCTGCGCCTGATGGGCGTCAAGGAGGAGAAGGCGATTCGTAACCTGCTGGGCTATGAGGACAACACCGCCGGCCGCATCATGACCTCGGAGTTTGTCTCGCTGCCCGCCACGGCGACGGTCGGCGATGCCATCGAGGCGATTCGCAAACTCGATGAGGACTTCGAGAGTGTCTATTACGTCTATACCGAGGATCCGAGCGGCATGCTCACCGGCGTGCTCTCGCTGCGCACGTTGATCGTGGCCGACCGCGATGCCACGCTGGGCCAGCTCGCCTATCGCGACCTGGTCTACGTGTCGCCCGACGAGGACCAGGAAGACGTGACGGACGAGATGACCAAGTACGACCTGGTTGCCATCCCTGTCTGCGACGAGAACCGTCATATCCTGGGCATCGTGACCTTCGACGACGCCATGGACGTTATCGCCGAGGAGCATCAGGAGGACCTGCAGATCGCCGGTGTCGGCTCGGGCGATAGCGCGTCGGACGACTCGACGAACGTGCTCAGCTGGTTCGTGCATCGTCAGTACTGGGTCGTCGTGTGGGGCATCGCCTCGTGCATTATGGCGACGGTGCTGGGGACGGCGCTGGGCTCCGCTCATCTGGTGGTGTTCCCCATGTGCGCCATGCCGCTCGTGCTGCTGGCGGCCTCGCGCATGGTGTCGTTCGTCAAGAACTACTTCCTCGAGTACGACGGTCACGACGACGAGCCCAAACCGTACCTGGGATTCTTCTTCCAGAGCACGGGTATGGGCCTGATCCTTTCGCTTGTTACTTACCTGTGCGCGCAGCTGGTGCGCACTGCCGCGTTCCTCGATGCCCCTATGTTTGAGGAGCAGCTCTTTACCGGCTGCTTTAACATCGCGGCCATCATCTGCCTGGTGGGCAACATGAGCGCCGTGATTTACCTGATGGTGCTGTTCTGGCGCGATGAGCACGACCTCAATACGTCGGGTACCGCCATGAACGTTATTGCCGTCATGATCTCGTGCGTAGCGTACTGCGCCGCTGCGGTGCTGCTCACCATGTCGGTCATTGGTTAGGTGGTCGCGTGCAAAATACCAAGCAAAAGTCGGGCACCAAGCAAAAGTTGACCATCGCGGCCATCTTTGGCGCTATGGGTCCCGGTCTGCTGGCGGCGCTTTCGGGCAATGACGCCGGCGGCATTGCAACGTATTCCAGCGCGGGCGCCAGCTATGGCTACAAGATGCTCTGGATGCTTCCCGTCATGACTGTGCTGCTCATCGTGACGCAGGAGACCGCGGCGCGCTGCGGCTGCGTCACGGGCAAGGGCCTGGCATCGCTCATTCGCGAGCGCTTTGGCGTGCGCAAGAGTGTACTTGCTATGGCGGCGCTGTTGATCGCCAACACGGCTGTGACCATTTCGGAGTTTGCGGGCATCGCCAGCGGCCTTGCTCTCTTTGGCGTGCCGGCGAGCATCTCGGTGCCGTTGGTAGCGCTGCTGGTGTGGATGCTTACCATGTCGGGTAGTTTCCAGCGCATCGAGAAGATTTTGCTGCTGGTGAGCTGCGTGTTCGTGACCTATATTGTCGCCGCGTTTATGGCTGGCCCCAACTGGGGTGAGGTCGCGGTCGACCTGGTCGTGCCTAACGTTCAAAATGACCCCAGCTACGTGTCGCTCGTGGTCGCAACGATCGGTACCACCATCGCGCCGTGGATGATTTTCTTGGCGCAGAACAACGTGGTCGACAAGAACGCGGGCGAGGACGATATCGTGCTGCAGCGCATCGATACCGTGAGCGGCTCGCTTGCCGCCGATGTCATTGCCGGCTTTATTATCATCACGACCGGTACGGTGCTGTTCCCGGCGGGGATTCCGGTTAGCGATGCCACCGATGGGGTGGAACAGAT
>UROA01000138.1 GCA_900549355.1 uncultured Collinsella sp.
AGGGAGTGCCGGTGTCGTAGCCCGACAGCGGGTCGATGACGACGGCATACATGGCCTCACGGTCGAGCGAACGGGCCATGGCGTCGGTGAGCTGGATCTCGCCGCCCTTGCCGGCCTGCTGATCTGCCAGCAGGTCCATGACCAGCGGGCTCAGCAGGTAGCGACCGACGATGTACAGGTTGGACGGAGCCGCCTCGGGAGCGGGCTTCTCGACCAGACCGCCGATACGCCAGACAGCGCCCGGCTCTGCATCGGCAACGTCCTCGGCGCCCTCGAGCGAACCGACGCGCTCGCCGGCGATAACGCCGTAGCGGCTGACTTCCTCGGGCGAGCAAGCAGCGACGGCGATAACCGAAGCTCCACCGTGCTCCTTGGAAACGGCGAGCATCTTGTCACAGATGTCGCGATTAGGCACAACGTAGTCGCCCAGAAGAACCAGGAAGTTCTCCCCTGCCACGGCGTCGGCAGCAGAGCGGATAGCATGGCCGAGGCCTTTGGGCTCGTACTGATAACGGAAGTCGACCGGCATACCGCCAGCGTGGGCGACGGCATCGGCATAGGCGTTCTTGCCGCGCTCGCGCAGCAGGTTCTCGAGCGAGCGATCGGGCTGGAAGTAGTTCAGTAGCTCGGGCTTACCGGGAGAAGTAACGATGATGGCGTCGTCGACTTCCTCGGGGTCGAGCGCCTCCTCGACGACGTACTGAATGACGGGCTTGTCGAGCACCGGCAGCATCTCTTTGGGCGTGCACTTGGTGCCAGGCAGAAAACGCGTGCCAAGACCGGCGGCGGGGATGATTGCCTTCATGTTATTCAAAGATCCTTTCGCAGGCGCAAAAGCGCCCCATGCGTGCGGCACACAGCCGCAGACCAAATTGCGATACCCAAGCATCTTACCGCTGGAACTATATGTCGCTACAAGGCAGAGACAATTCTTCAGCAGGTCAACGCAAATTATTGCTCGAATGGTGCAATTTTATTGCCCAACGGCAGAGCGCCCGATACGACGCAAATCACAGAACATGGCAGTTTGAGCTACCGATGTCGAGGGACCGAAAAACAAAAAAGACGGGGCTCGCAATGCGAACCCCGTCTGCAAAGAAATCTGGCGAGAAAGCCTGATTACTTGAGGGTGACAGCAGCGCCAGCAGCCTCGAGCTTCTCCTTGGCAGCCTCGGCGTCCTCCTTCTTGGCACCCTCGAGAACAGCCTTGGGAGCGCCCTCGACGACCTCCTTGGCCTCCTTCAGGCCAAGGTTGGTGAGCTCACGGACGGCCTTGATGACCTGGATCTTGTTGTCGCCGAAGCCCTCGAGCACGACGTCAAACTCGGTCTTCTCCTCGGCCTCAGCAGCGCCAGCAGCGGGAGCGGCGACAACAGCGGCAGGAGCAGCGGCGGAAACGCCGAAGGTGTCCTCGATAGCCTTGACGAGCTCGGAAGCCTCGAGAAGGGTCATTTCCTTAAGAGCATCGATGATCTCATCGGTGGTAAGCTTAGCCATTTCTAAGTCCTTTCGGTTTCCGTGTCTGTGCACGGAGATCAGTTAAAACACGACGCGAATGCGCCAGGGGTGCGGCGTTGCCGCCGCGGGTGAAAACAGCAACTAGGCTGCCTTCTGCTCGGAGACCTGCTGGATCGAACGAGCGAGACCAGAGGAAACGCCGTTGACGCAGACAGCGATGTCGCGAGCGAAACCGGAGATGAGACCGGCGATCTGGCCGAGAAGCTGATCCTTGGTGGGCAGCTCGGCGATAGCCTTAACATCATCAGCGGAAACGGCCTTGCCGTCGGAGATACCGCCCTTGATCTCAAGGACGCCCTTGGACTGAGCGGAGAAGTCCTTAAGGGCCTTAGCGGCCTCGACCGGCTCGGTCTCGTAGAACACATAAGCGACGGGGCCGGCGAGAATCTCGTCGATCTCGGGCTGCTCCTGGTTCTTGAGGGCGATCTTGACCAGGTTGTTCTTGTAGACCTTCATCTCGGCGCCGCACTCGCGAAGCTGATGACGCAGCTCCTGAGCCTGCTTAACCGTCAGACCGTTGTAGTTGACGACGAACAGACCGGCGTTCTCGGCGATACGGGACTCGATCTCTGCAACCTTGTCGATTTTGTACTGCTGGGGCATGAATTACACCTCCTCGAATTCTTTCCGGGCACGGTCCGCCACAAGGACGTGACGGGGGCATGTCCAAAAAGAAAGCCCCCGCGCTGCATGAGCGACGGGGGCGAGAAGACATATCTACTCGACCACCTCGGCTGGCGGGAAGTCCCATTAAGCTCGCGGGTAAGACCCGTTTGCGCCGGCTGTCTCTGGCAGCGGATTCGTGCGTGAACCGGAAGTATTATGGCGGGGACCCCGGCGTCGGTCAACGGGCGCGAGGATTCGTACACAAACCCTGCATACGCTCCGACCGGGAGGGGCAGGGCGAGTTTTCCGCTCGGTCAAGTCCTGGGCTCGCACGAAGGCCACATTAAGTGGCCTTCGGCTCGTGCGGAATCTACGGAAAACTCGCCCTGCCCCTCCCGGCCGGAGCTACGTTGCCTTTGCTGCGAATCCTCGTGTCCGTTGAGCGACGCGCCCCACTCATAATGCTTGGGTCGGTGGGCTGATGTGTTGCGTCCCGTTGGGCTATAAGGTTGAAACGAAGGTGGACAGGCGGCGGAGGCCTTCGTCTAGGTCTTTGTCGGAGACGCAGTAGCTTAGGCGGATGTGGCCTTCGGTTCCGAAGCAGTCTCCCGGGACTAGGGCTACGTTTGCTTCTTTGATGGCTTTGATGCAGAAGTCTTCGCTGGTTAGGCCGTACTGCTTGATGCTGGGGAAGGCGTAGAAGGCGCCGGCTGGTTCCACTACGTCGAGGCCCATGGCGTTTAAGGCTTCGAGTACGCGCTCGCGGCGGGCTCGGTAGACTTTGAGCATGGGGGTTGGGTCGACGGTGAGGGCTCGGGCTGCGGCGTCCATCTCGAAGGAAACGGCGCTCGATACTAGGTATTGGTGGGCCTTTGCGATCTCGGCGATGACGGGGGCTGCCGCTGCGAGCCAGCCCAAGCGCCAGCCGGTCATGGCCCAGGGTTTGGAGAAGCTCTCGATGACTACTGTCTGCTCGCGTAGCTCCGGGTGGCACTGGGCAAAGCGCTCGTAGCCATCCACATAGACCAGGCGGTTGTATACGTCGTCGCAGACCACGTAGATGCCCGCCTGCTCTGCCACGTGTGCCACGGCGTCGAGCGATGCTGCGTTGAGGATGCAGCCCGTGGGGTTGTTGGGCGAGCAGATGACGATGGCCTTGGTCGCCGGCGTCACGCAAGCACGAAGCGCTTCCTCATCGATCTGAAATTGCGCAGGCTCCGTATCCAAAAAGACCGCTTTGGCGTGGTTGGCCACGACGATGCTCTCGTACAGGCCAAAGGCCGGCGTGGGGATAATGACCTCGTCGCCGGGGTTGAGCATGGCCATGAATGTTGCCGACAGGGCCTCGGTCGCGCCGTCGGTCAGAATGACCTCGTCGGCCGAAAACGTAAGGCCCGCGCCCCCCATGTAGGCAGACAACGCCTCACGCAGGGCGGGGCGACCGTTGTTGGGCGGATAGTGCGTGTCACCGCGGTCCAGTGCGGCGGTCACCTCAGCGCTAATCACATCGGGCGTGGGAAAATCGGGCTCGCCAAGCGCAAGCGCGATACACCCCGGGTGCTGGGCGGCGAGCGCGTTGATCCGGCGGATACCGGAGGGCTTAAGCGTGGCAAGCGAGGTATTCATGGGCAGACGCATGACGTTCCTTTCGTAAGGGTTGCACTAGGATAGCGCGGCGGGGCGCCGCCGGACGGTGTAACCTAAACGGAAACCAACCGGAAAGGAGGCCGCATGGAGCCGACCGCGCGCGGCGATGTACCAAAAACGCTGCAAACCATTGCGTATATCAGCATTCCCAATAGCGCCGATCTTGAGTTTTTGCTTTGGGACCTGCAGGATGCCATCGCCGCCTATGCACAGCTTTCCGGCACTGCACTCCCCCGCCTAGTCGACTTGAAGGCAAATGACGCCGGCAGCGTTGCCGATGGTATCGTGCTGGCCATTGAAGATGTGGCTGACGATGAGACGTTGACAGCCATCGAGCAGGCGCTTGAGCGCTTTGGCGGTACGGGAACGCGCGTCTATGTCGCGATTCGAGCCGCACAAGAGGGCACTGAGCAGGCGCGTGGGACCGCCGTTCGCCTGCACAAGGCATGTGAGCGCCATGGCCAATTGTGGTGTGGCGGCGTTGCCATCTGCGCCGGCAGCGGCATCGCAGCGCTTCGCCATTCCCCACGCATGGGCCTCTTGCGCCGACCATTTTCGGAAGCGATAGATAAGCTTGTGGGCGCTGTGCGCATGGGCTGCTCCGTCGAGCATGCACAGCGACTTGGCGGCGGCAATGCCGCCAACGTCGACGCCGACGGCATGGTTTGCGCCGAGCCAGCCGTGCCCGCGCCGGTCTGGCAAGGCGTTCTGAAACACCTCGGCGCCCACACTCAATCAATAATCTAAATTAATGAGCTGCCCAGTCAACGGCTTCACTCCAACGCTCGACAAGCCGCTCCAAACGCCACGCCGCGTTGGCAGGACTCGTCGACGGCAGCACGATGGCGGGTAGCCCCGTCCGCTCTTGTAGATAGCGTTTGTAGAGTCGCCCTGCCGTACCGCCGTT
>UROA01000139.1 GCA_900549355.1 uncultured Collinsella sp.
CGCGTGCGCCGTCATGCCTGCCATCTCAATCTCGAACCATGTGCGTCCCTTGTGCGCCACCTGAATCTGTCCATCGGTGGGCTCGGTGTCCAGCACCCATTCGCGCGAGCCGACCCAGTCGGCATCGATGGCAGCCTCGGAGCCGCGCATAAAGTCCTCCTCGTCGACCGAGCAGATGAGCGAAAAGCCACGGCGGGGCAGCGCGCCCTCCGCCGCCACGCGCTCGAGCGTATGGATCAGTGCGACAATGGCGCAGGCCAGGCCACCCTTCATATCGCAGGCACCGCGGCCATAGAGTTTATCGTCACGCACGATTGCTCCGAGCGGCGGAATGCCTGCGTCCCAGCCGTCGCCCAAGGTGACGGTATCCATGTGACAGATGTAGACGAGCCGTGGCTCGTCGCTCAAACCGGGCACGGTGACCATAAGGTTGCGGCGTCCGGGGAGCACCTCGAGCTCCTCGATCCGCACGGCATCGAGTGTCGGGGGTTTCAACCGTGCCAGCCGTTCCTCAACCAGAGCTTTGATATACCGCTCAATCTCGCCCTCATACGCGCCCGGGTCTGAGCTGTCGATCCGCACAAGCTCCTGTGCGAGCCGCCAGGCAAAGTCCTTGTCAACCATATGTAACCTCACAATCAGTTTGCTTTCAAAACCGATTGTAAGCCTCCCGAGAGATCCGTGACGTGCGCGTAGCAGTATTTACCGTTCGCAGGCCGAGCCGGCTCGTTTGCCGTCCGAGCGGGTTCACAGACGACGCAGTGGGTACGTAGCCGTTATGGACGACATGCTGTGCGACATATCTGCCTTTCGGTATCACCGGATACCTCCACAGGTTTTGGCGATAATGCCGGACCTGCCCGATTCTGCGGACGATCCGCGCTGGGAGCGCCTTTGCGAGCATCCACTCGTCACGCATTTCCTGGGCGCTCCGTTGCATGTTTTGGCGCAGGGCAGCTGCGGACGTAAGGGCGGTCGCATTGTCAGGCATGTTTGGAACGGGGAGAGGCCGTTTGACTCCGTGCGGCAGACAGAGTTTGGCCTCGATGTCGCGTCCCCGCTCTTTACCCTGCTGACCCTGGCCTCCTCGGTCTCAAACGAGCGCCTGATCATGTGCATGTATGAGATGTGCGGCACCTTTGCTGTGTGCAAGATTGCGCCTCGGGTAAAGTCGGCGCTTAAGCAGGCATACGGGGATCGGTGGGGCGACGCGCGGCTGGGCTGGGAAAACGTAAAGGATGTCTCGGGGAATCCAACAGACTTGTGGAAACGACCTCCCTTGATCGAGCTCTCTGAACTTACGGAGTTCGCCAATAAGATCCAGGGACTCCGCGGTGCTAAATCGTTCATACGCGCCGCGAAATGCACTACGGGGGTGGCAGCATCGCCGCTCGAGGTCCAGGCTTCGATGCTGTTTGGCCTTACGAGGTTGCGCGGCGGCGAAGGGCTGCGCCTTACCAATAACGTTGAGATTCGTATGACGCGCAGCGCCCGCCTGATTTCGGGACTTGATAGGCGCTATGCCGATATCCTGCTGGCAAATAAGGACGGCAGCCGAGAGTGTCTGGTTGAATGCCAGGGTAAAGCCATACACGGATCCATAGAATCCAAGATCTCTGACTCCGACCGAACGACGGCCCTGCAAGCGATGGGATATCCCGTCGTTTTGATGACCTACGGTCAGCTGGCCGACTCCGATGCCTTCCGCGTGGTGATGGAACTCATCATGTCCTATCTCGATGCGCCGTTGAAAGACAAGACACCGCGGCAGCAGGAGCTTGAACGGCGGCTTCGCGAGGAGATTTTTATCGATTGGGCGGGAATGTAGTCGTGCAGGTGGAAAACGGTCGCGCGAGCTAGAGTTTTGGGCGCGAAAAAGGCTTCAGTTTCGCCTTGGAAGGGCATTAAAAATGCTATCCGGAACAAGTTGTTTCGGAAAATGGACAGTCAACTTTAATTTGGCATATAGAGATCGATTATTACTTACTAAAGCCCCTGATAAAGCTGTTTATCAAAGCAGGTGCGCTCAGTGATTTGGGTATGACTGTCGATTATCCGAAAAAACTTTTTCTGGGTAGCACTTTTAAAGCCGTCTAGAGCAACGAAATCGGCCCCCGTTTCATGAAAACGGGGGCCGAATGGGCTTTATGGCCTGCCTGGCAGGCTTGGTGCCGGCGCTATTTGATCACGCGCACGCGATACATCGACGGAATCTGCTTGAGCGCCTCGATGGTGCTGCCGTCCAGGTGCTCGTCGGTGTCGAACATGGTGTAGGCGTTCTCGCCAGCGGACTCGTTGGTCATGCGCTGCACGTTGGCGTTGTCCTTGGCCAGGATGGCCGTGATCTGGCCGATCATGTTGGGCACGTTGGCGTGCAGGCAGGCGATGCGGCTCGCCCATGCTGCAGGCGGGGTAGTTGACGCTGTGCGCGATGTTGCCGTTCTCCAGGTAATCCTTGAGCTCGCTGATGGCCATGTCGGCGCAGTTGGCCTCGGCCTCGCCGGTGCCGGCGCCCGAGTGCGTGGTGATAAACGTGTTGGGCATCTTGACGGTCTTGGGCGTGGCAAAGTCGGAGCTAAACCAGCTGAGCTTACCCGCACGCAGGGCGGCGTCGACGGCGTCCTCGTCAATGATGGTCTCGCGCGCGTAGTTGATGAGCACGGCGTCCGGGGCCAGCAGGTTAATCTGCTCGGTGCTGATCATGCCGATGGTGTCGGCCTTGCTGGGCACGTGCACGGTGAGGTAGTCGCAGCCGCGGCAGAGATCCTCGAGCGTGCCCACGCGCTGCACCTCGCGGCTCAGTACCCACGCGTGCTCAACGGAAATGAACGGATCGTAGCCGTAAACGTCCATGCCCAGATCGACGCAGGCGTTGGCTACCTTGGAGCCTACGTTGCCCAGACCGATGACGCCGATGCGCTTGCCCTTGAGCTCGCGGCCCACAAAGGCCTTCTTGGCCTTCTCGGCATCGACCTGGATCTCGGGATCGTCGGCGTTGTCGCGCACCCAGTTCATCGACTGCACCACGCCGCGGCTCGAAAGCACCAGCATGCCCAGGACGAGCTCCTTGACGGCGTTGCTGTTGGCGCCGGGGGAGTTAAAGACGACGACGCCCTTCTTGGCGTATTCCTCGACAGGGATGTTGTTGACGCCGGCGCCGCAGCGGGCGATGGCGCGGATGCCCTCGGGCAGCTCGTAGCCGTGCAGGTCGGTCGAGCGCATCAGGATCGCGTCGGCCTCCTCGGCGGTGCTTACAAACTCGTAGCCCTCGCCAAACTCGACTTTGCCGTCTTTAGTGATGTCGTCGATGGTCTTGATCTTGCGCATGGAAAAACTCCTTAGCAGGTTTTAATCTAAACAGGGTGGTTTGAAGTGGCTGGTCGGCCCGCGTGTTGCGGGCTAGTTAGATCGCGGACTCAAACTATGCTGCGCTTCGAAGTCCTTCATGTACGTGGCCAGCGCCTGCACGTCCTCCATGGTGACGGCGTTGTACACGCTGGCGCGCATGCCGCCGACGAGGCGATGGCCTTTGACGTTTTGGATCTGGTGCTCTGCCGCGCCCGCAACAAAGGCGGCGTCGAGGTCGGCATCGCCGGTGCGGAAGTTATTTCTTGACGGCGATGGCTTCGATCTCGACCAGCGCGCCCTTGGGCAGCGCGCCGACCTGCACCGCGCTGCGCGCGGGGCAATCGCCCTCAAAATATTTGGCGTACACGGCGTTCACCGCGGCGAACGCGCCCATGTCGGTGAGGAAAACGGTGGTCTTGACCACGTCGCCGAGCGTGCAGCCCGCGCCGGCGAGAACGGCTTTGAGGTTTCGGAGCGACTGCTCGGCCTGCTCCTCCACATCGCCGGGGACGAACGCGCCGGTCGCGGGATCGAGCGGGATCTGGCCGGAGACGAATACGAAGCCGCCTGCTTCGATGGCCTGCGAATAGGGACCGATGGCGCCGGGCGCCGCGGTGGTGGCAATGACAGTTTTCATCGGAAAAGCCTCCTGAATAAGATTCGGTGAGCCTATGATAGCACCGGCGCGGCGTCCGCGTCAAGGCGGCGCGGGATTTTTTGCCGTGCCGCGCGGGGGGGGACTTGCACCGCGCCGCGCTTTGTGGTATGCTTGTCCCGACAAAAGCCAAATGGCAAAGGAGAGATGATTTATGATCATTCGTGCAGAGGACCGAAAGCAGATCCTGACGCCCAACGCCCGCGGCGGCGACGGTACGCTCGACAAGCGCGACTGTGTGCTGGAGAACATGCCGGAGAACGCGAAGATGTTCGCTGAGATCAAGCTCGAGCCGGGCTGCTCGCTGGGCACGCATACCCACACCGGCGAGTACGAGGTGTTCTTCTTCCATGAGGGCGAGGTCACGCTCAACGACAACGGCACCGAGCGCAAAATGCACCCCGGCGACTTCGCCATCTGCTATGACGGCGAGAGTCACGGCATCGCCAACCGCACGGACAAGCCCGCGTCGCTGTTCGCGGCCATCATCAAGACCAAGTAAGGAGACCCCATGACGACCTATACCTATTATCCCAAGGGCACCTGCTCGAAGCAGATGGAAGTTGATCTGGAGGACGGCGTCATCAAGGATGTGCGCGTGCTCGGCGGCTGCAACGGCAACCTGCAGGGCATTTCGAGTCTTGTGCGCGGCATGAAGGCCA
>UROA01000140.1 GCA_900549355.1 uncultured Collinsella sp.
CGCCGCGGGTGAGGATGCCGCTAAAATCGGCGGGCGTCATGACGCGGAACCTGCTGTAGATAAGGCCCTGGTAGCCGTCCTCAAAACCGTAGATCTCGATAGGTTCTTCGCTATTGGTCATAAGCGTTTTGACGATGCCGCGCATGGTGGCGTTGAGCGCCTGGCAGTCGCCGCCACTGGTAAGAAGACCGATCCTGAGCATGATGAATCCTTCCGGGCAAGTTATAACATGCGCATAAGTTTACCCCCGCACACTGTTAATACGGGGGTAAAACGTGTTAGCTCAAGCGTATGGAAATGTAAGCAACGTCAGGGAACGTAAGGTCGACGGGCCTGGCTCCTTACAGTGCGAAGGCATCGACGTTGCCCCAGTGACGGCGCAGCGTGATGGCGGCAGCGGGCTCGGTATTGTCAAAGACGACCGACCACTGCGTGTTGCTGGTGATGTCTTCCGGATTGGGCTCTTGCGCCGCAGCGCGCAGGGCCTTCCAAGCGACTGTCTCGTCCTGGGCACCGACATGGGCGTCAAGGACATCGGCGATTGCGACGGCGCGCTCTTTACCATGGCCCAGCTCGCCATTCTTTTGGTTGGGCAGCACTTCGTCGCCATAGCAGGCGTAGAAGTTCGTAACCTGGCGTACAGGAGTCGCTTTGAAAGCGCGGTCCGGATCGCGCGGATCCCACTCTACTACGCGCGCGTCACCGGCGGCGTCGTTGATAAAGAAGTGGTAATCGCGTCCTGCCATGGCGTGCATGTCGTAGGCGGAAAGCAGGTCGACAGCTTCTTGCGTGGTGGCGGCACGGTCGAGCACCAGGCGGATGGCGAGCGAGGTATTGATGACGGGGCGTTGCGTGTCCTGGTCACAGGGCTGGGAATCCAGGGTGAGTACGGCAATGGACACGCCGCATTCGTTAACACCGTCGAGCTGGGCAAATGGGCCCATGAGTGCGGCGGCGCGTCCGGCGACGGAGTCAAGCGGAGTGTTATCGCCCAGGTTGTTAAGGGCGGCAAACCCGATGGAGGCATAGCCGCCGCGTGGGTGATTGCGCACCAGCAGCGCCGAGGTGTCGTCCTTAAAGTCGTAATTGCGACCGGTGCGCACGCGGCCTTCGGCATCTACGGCGACAAAAGCGCTGCAGGCAAACTGGGGCGCCTGGACATGTGCCGGCACACCGGGCAGCACATGCGCCACCACGGCATCGATGTAGGCCTGGTCGTCGCGCACGCCAGCGGCGATGATGCGATCAAGATCGTAGTCGTAGGCGATGTCGATTGCGTACAGGTCATAGCCATCCGCGTAGCCGGTCAAGCGTTTGAGCGACGCGGCGGACTTGATTTGCTTGCGGTAAACGATGCCGGCGGCAGCGGCAAGGCCGACGGCGACTCCCGCGACACCGCAGGCGATGGCAATGTTACGTGGCTTCATGACGGCTCCTCTCGTCCTGTTAGCGCAATTGTCGCAAAAGAAGCGCGGGCATGATGGCTCAACTTGGTGAGCGGCGCGGGATTAAACATGGAATGAAGAGCGCGGCGCTGGCGTGGCGGGGTATGCTGGAGGGGACCATCAACCCAGCGAAAGGGGAGAGCATGACGGATCAGGAAACGCCCGAGCGCGTGCACGTGACGGCCGACGATATCGAGGCCGCCAACGACCTTATCGACTTTATCGAGGCGTGCCCCAGCATGTTCCATACGGCGGCGACCATTATGGCCGAGCTCGACGAGGCGGGCTTTACCTACCTGCCCGAGAACGCGGCGTGGGATATCGAGCCGGGCGGGCGTTATTACACGCAGCGTAATACCTCGAGCGTTGTTGCCTTTAAGGTGGGCGAGGACCTGGCCGCAACCTGGGGCGAGGACGGCGTTGCCGGCGACTATCATTTTCAGCTCACGGCGTCGCACAGCGATTCGCCGACGTTTAAGGTCAAGGCCGTGCCCGAACTCGACGGTGCGGGCGAGACGCTGCGCCTGAACACCGAGGCCTACGGCGGCATGATCGACTACACCTGGTTCGATCGCCCGCTGGCGCTCGCGGGCCGCGTGCTGGTGCGCGAGGGCGACCGTATTGAGAGCCGCCTGCTTGCCACCGAGCGCGAGGTTGCCATTATTCCGAGCCTTGCCATCCACATGAACCGCGGCGTTAACGAGAGCTTTGCTCCCAATCGCGCCGTTGACCTGTGCCCGCTCATCAGCGCCGGCGAGCTTAAGCAGGGCGACTTTGATGCTCTGATCGCCGACGAGTTGGACGTTGAGCCCGAGCAAATTTTGGGCCGCGATCTGTTCCTGGTCAATCGTCAGGATGCGCGCATTTGGGGCTGGGCCGACGAGTTTATCTCGACGCCCAAGCTCGACGACCTGGCCTGCGCCTACACCTCGCTGCAGGCATTTTTGGGTGCTGAGAACGCGCGCGATGTCTCGGTCTTTTGCTGCTTTGATAACGAGGAGGTTGGCTCCGAGACCAAGCAGGGCGCCATGTCGACGTTCTTGGCCGATGCGCTGCACCGCATTAACGGCTCGCTGGGCTTTGACGACGAGTCGTACCACCGCGCGCTTGCCGCCTCGATGCTCGTGAGCTGCGACAACGCACATGCCGTGCATCCCAACCATGCCGAGAAGTGCGATGCCCGCAACCAGGTGGTGCTTAACGGCGGCATCGTCGTCAAGGAAGCTGCTAACCAGCACTACTGCACCGATGCCTTTAGCCGCGCGGTGTTCCAGGCCATCTGCGATGACGCCGACGTGCCCACGCAGGCCTTCGCCAACAAGAGCGACATGGCCGGCGGCTCCACGCTCGGCAATCTGTCCAATATGCAGGCGAGCATGCATGCCGTGGACGTGGGCCTGCCGCAGCTGGCCATGCACTCAAGCTACGAGACCGGCGGCGTACGCGACGTCATGTACGCCATCCGCGCCCTCACCGCCTTCTACGAGCGAAACCTAACCATCAACGGCGCCGAAAGCGTGGAGCTCTAAAATCGACCAAGATGAGATGACAATTTTGGCAGGTTTTATCTGGGCAAATGCTTCAATGCCAACGACAAGACGGAACTGCTAGGACTTCATAGGCAGAGCCTGCGCTAGTCAGATCCCGCAGGTCGAATAAAAGTCAGCGAGAGCCCGCCGTTTGAGCCAAGGTGCCGTGAAATGAAAAGGCGCTGACCTTCTGGTCGCGCCTTTAAAATTGAACGGCAGATTGGCCAAACGGCGGGCTCGCAGCGTCGGCTCATTACGCCGTTTGTAAAACGGCGTAATTCTTAATGTTCAATCCAACAGCGCAGGGTCTCGCTTGCCTGCAGGTGACGCAGATTCTCCGCGGCGATGTCGACCACGTTATTGAGTGTGGCGGCCAAGTGGAACCAACCGGAGACGTGCGGTGTGATGAGCATGTTGGGCGCATCCCACAGCGGGCTTGTGGCGGGCAGTGGCTCGGGGTCGGTGACGTCGACCGCGGCGCCGGCGAGATGTCCCGACTCCAGGGCGGCAACCAAGTCGTCGGCGACCACAAGGTCGCCGCGACCGCCGTTGGCAAAGAACGCGCCCGGCTTCATCGCGGCGAAGAACTCGGCGTTCGCCAGACCGCGGGTCTCGGGTGTGCTCGGCATAAAGGATGCGACGACGTCTGCCTCGGCCAGGCGCTCAGACAGGGCGTCCATGCCGTCCATGTCCTCAAACACAATGGGATAGACGAGCGGGTGGCGCTTGATGCCGCGGACGTGCGCACCCATGTTGCGGCAGAGCGTGGCAAAGTGGCCGCCAATGTCGCCCGCGCCCAGCACCAGCACATTGGCGTTTTTGAGCGAGGTGACCGGCCCCAAATCCTCCCAGCGATGCTCGCGCTGCAGGTCCTGGTAGCCGGGCAGGCGCTTCATCATAGACAGCACCATGGCAAACATGTGCTCGCTCACGGCCTGGCCGTAGGCGCCCACCGAGCAAGACAGTTTGGCGTCGGCCGGCACGGTGCCGGCGGCCAAGTAATCGTCATAGCCCGCGGTCTGCAGTTGCAGCAGCTGGAGGTGCTCGCATGCTGTGAGCATGTCAGGGTCGATGTTGCCCAGGATCACGTCGGCATCGGCGACCTGCTCGCGCGTGGCGGCGTCGGAGCTCGTGTAGATAAAGTCCTCGCCCGGAGCGCTCGACTCAAGAATTGCGCGATGACGGTCGTTGACGGGCAACAAAACCAGGATGTTCACAAGCAGTCCTCTCCGCTCGACCTACCAAAAAGGGACAGGTTTATTTTGGCAGGTTTTATCAGGCAAAACGTTCAAATAAAACGCCGGGCTTTGCGATGGTTAACATATCCATCGCGAAGCCCGGCGCATCCACGGCTACCAGCTCAGCAGTTCGTAACCATCCTCGGTCACCACGAGCTGTACCTCGCACTGGGCCGAATCACTGCCGTCCTTGGTGCGTACGCACCAGCCGTCGCCCTTGCTAATCTTAATGTCGGGCGCTCCGGCGTTGACCATGGGCTCGATGGTAAAGACCATGCCCGGAGCCATGATGGTGTCCACATCGGGCGCCTCGGTGGTAAAGCCCACAAACGGGTCCTCGTGGAACTCCTTGCCGATGCCGTGTCCGCCGTACTCGCGCACCACGCTAAAGCCGGCGTCCTCGACCGTCTTTTGCACGGCCTCGGCCATAACGGAGAGCGGCAG
>UROA01000141.1 GCA_900549355.1 uncultured Collinsella sp.
GTCAAGCGCGCCCGACGTGGCGCCGCGCCCGGCATTGCCAAGCGAGCACATCGCCTGCGTCACGGCATCGATGACCGTCTGCGGCTTGTTCATGGTCGTCGCCGCGTTATCCAGGTAGATCATCGCACGACCTCCCACATGTCAATCACCGTAAAGCCCTCGGTGGGAACGCCCGCCGCGGCGAGTTCGCCGCGCAGCAGCTCCTCATCAGCAGGCAGGGCTTTCCACGCCAAGCCGCAGCCGGCGGCGACCTCCCCGGGCACGGGAATCGTGCGCCCGGGAAGGCCTCGCTCGATGCACAGGGACTCGCAACCCATGGCGGCCGCCGTGGTAGGAAACGTGATGACAAGCGCCGGGCGCTTCTCCCTCATGGCAACTCCAACCAATACGCTACGGGCGCACGACGCGCACGGCCTGCTCCATCTTCTCCACGATCACGTACATGTTGGTGACCTCGCCCACGGCAAGCTGGTCCTTAATGCCATAGTGGTCGAGGCAGGTGCCACAGGTAAGAATCTCGACGCCCTGCTCGGCCAGTCCCTTAAGGTCGTCGAGCACCGGAGAGCCCTCGACGGTGAGCTTGGCGCCACCGTTGTAGAACAGCATGGTCGCGGGCAACTCCTCCTGCTGTGTCACGGCAAAGATAAACGCCTTCATGAGCTTGTGGCCCAGCTCGTCGTCGCCACGGCCCATGCAGTCGGTGTAGACGGAAATGACGAGTTTGCCCTTGCCGGCGCTGGCATCACAGAAGGCAGCGCCATCCTGCTCGGGATCGGCCACGGCAACGGCGCCAGAGGTCGCCACGGTCACGTGCCACTCGGCGTCCGAGATCTTCTCGACCGAAGCCGCGCAGCCCTTCTCCTGCGCCATCTTGGAGATGTTCTTGACGGCGGTCTCGTTATCGACCGAGGTCACCACGGCGCCCTCGCCATCGAGCTGCTTCAGGGCTTTGAGCGTCTTGACGACGGGCAGCGGGCAGGCATCGCCCATGGCATTGACTTCAATTTTGGTAGACATAGTTACATCCTTTCAAAAGGGACCGCCCAGAACAGTAGGCAGTCGCATAAACGGTTTTCCTTAATGCACAACGCGGACGGCAGGACCGCCCAGCTCCGCCTCGCACACGCGCCCGACGACGGCCGCGATGCGCCCCTCGGCATCCAGACGACGCGCAAGCTCATCCACATCCTTCGCGGGCGCCGCAATAAGCAAACCACCCGAAGTCTGCGGATCGTACAGCGCATCCAACATGCCCGGCTCCAGGTCATCGTCAGCCGTCACGCGCGGGCCAAAGAAGTCCTGGTTGCGGTAGGAGCCCGCGGGGATAATGCCCAGACGCGCCATGTCGAGCACCCGGTCAAAGAGCGGCACCGCTCCCGACGCAAGCTCAATCTGCACGCCCGAGCCCTCGGCCATCTCGCATGCGTGCCCGATCAGGCCAAAGCCCGTAATGTCGGTACAGCCGTGAAGTTCGAGTCCCTCGGCCAGACGAATCGGAGCCTCGTTGAGGGTGCGCATCGAGTCAAACATCGGACCAGCCTCGTCCTGCTCGATGAGCTCGCCCTTAATGGCCGTGGTGATGATGCCCGAGCCGATCGCCTTGGTCAGCAGCAACGCATCGCCCACGCGCGCGCCGCTGTTGGCGAGCATACGGTCAAGCGCGACAAACCCGCTCACGGACAGGCCGTACTTGGGCTCGTCGTCGTTGATGGTGTGGCCGCCCGCGATGGAGCAACCCGCCTCGACGCACTTGTCGGCGCCGCCCGCCAGAATCTGACCGGCAACCTCGACGCCCAGGCAGCTCGGGATGCACAGCAAGTTCATGGCATGACTCGGCCGCCCGCCCATGGCGTAGATATCCGACAGCGAGTTGGCCGCGGCGATCTGGCCAAACAGAAACGGGTCGTCGACCATCGGCGGGAAGAAGTCGATGGACTGCACAAGGCCCAAGTTATCGCCAACGCGAAAGACGCTCGCATCGTCGGAGGTATCGAACCCCACGAGCAGGTTGTCGTTATGCACATTGGGCAAGTCGCCCAGGACCTGGGCGAGGGCTCCGGGAGCCAACTTAGCGGCTCAACCGCTCGCGGCCGTCATGGACGTGAGCCTCATGGTGTCCTTAGCCATACGAACCCCCTTCTAACAAATCAACGACTTTAAGTATACGCCCCAGGCACGCTTCCCAAGAGACCGCCGACGGCTCGAACGTCGAAGGCGGATCCGCAAGCGCCTGCGCGATAGCATCTGCCAGTGCGCGCTCAAACAACGGAAGGTCGGCCGCCTCGGGCGTGTCGACATCCGTCATACGCGGCGGCGCCACCCACGTCACGGGAGCGCCGGGAAACATCGCCTCCATCCAGGGACGAACGCCGGGCAAATCGGTCGCCACAACTTTGCAGCCGCACGCGAGGGCCTCGATCGTCACGAGCGGCAGACCCTCGTAAAACGAAGGCAGCACAAAGACGTCGGAACTGCGGTAGGCACGCACGAGTCCATCGCTATCCAGGCGCCCCGCCAGCGTCACCGGCACATCCGAGGCCGCGGCCAAGCGCTCGATACGCGCGTACTCGGCATCGTCCCCGCGACCGCCCACAAGTACCAAGCCAGATGGGCGGACGTCATCGTCAATCGGCAATGACACGGCTCGAACCAGCGACTCGACGCCCTTTTTGAAGCAAATCTTGCCCACATACACAAGCGATCCCGGCTGGCTCGCCACGCTTGCGTCGCGGCAGAAGACGCGATGGTCGTAGCCCGTCCCAATCACGTGGATACGATCGGCATCGACGCCGCACACCAGGCCAATCTGCTCAGCTTGCTCAGCATGGAGCGCAAAGACGGCATCGAGCCGACGAACCGCACTTACGATGCGATCGCGCTCAAGCGCATGCGAACGCAGCTGACGCAGATCGGTCGAATGGCACACGGCAACAACCGGCACGCCCCGGACGCACTCGCGCGCCAATGCGGTCACCAGATACAGGTGATGGCAGAGCACCAGATCGGGCCGAAACTCAGTCACCGCCCGATCGATTGCATTAGCAAATGCCCGCTCAAATGCCTTGAGCATCGAAGGTGTCAGATCACGATAGCGTGTAGAGGGATAGGGCATGACATCGGACATACCGCAGATGGGAAACGGCAGCTCGGGCGACTCGAACGGTACGGCAAACACGGCAGCACGCCGGTCCAGCTCGCCTTGGGTATCACCCGGCGCCGCACCGCAAAGCACGGCGGCGCGATGCCCCGTCTCGATCTGCTCGCGCACAAGCGCGGCAAGGTAGGTGCCGCTGCCGGTGCTATCTGGTTTTTGTGCCGTGATATTGAGGATGCGCATGTCGCGGTACACCCCTAGGCCAAGGCGGCGGCGCGGACAGCCGCGCCGATCGCTCCGGCAAAGCGAGCCTGGGGCGAGGTGGTCACCGGCGATCCCAGTAGCTCGCCCAACCGCTCCACCACGAAGGCGTTCTCGCACAGGCCACCGGTCAGGTAGTACGGGGCGCCCGCGGCCTGCCCGGCCATGGTCGCCACGCGCGAGACCACGCTGTCGATCACGCCACGCGCAATGTTCTCGCGCGGCTCACCGCGTCCGATCAGGCTGATGACCTCGCTTTCGGCAAACACCGTGCACATGCTGCTGATCTTGGTGGGCTTACCGGAACGCGCAAGGTCGGCCATCTGCTGTTGGGAAATACCCAGACGGTCGGCCATGATCTCCAAAAAGCGCCCCGTACCGGCAGCGCACTTGTCGTTCATGGCGAACTTGGCCACGCGGCCACTTTTAAGCTGAATGACCTTGGTGTCCTGGCCGCCCACGTCAATCACCGTGCCGTGATCGCCAAACAGGCGCACGGCACCGGTACCGTGGCAGGTGATCTCGGTCACGACCTTGTGCGCATAGGGCACGGCGACACGGCCGTAGCCAGTCGCGACCACGCACACGTCGTCGGCAGCCACGTCATAGCCAGCCGCTGCCAGTGCCTCGCGCATCCGCTCAGCTGCATCGACCGAGGAGAACCCGGTTGGCTGCACGCACGTCCACGCCACCGAACCCTCCCCGTCGACCACAGCGGCCTTAGCCGCCGTAGACCCGATATCGATCCCGATCCCTATCATGGCTCTCTCCCAATCTAAACATCAAAGGTAGCGGCGCGTTCAGGCGCCTTAGCTCTAGGTTTCTCAGGTGCCGGAGATTGCCCCGAAAGAGGAGCGCAGCGTACTTTGGGTACGCAAGCGACGGTTTGAGGGGCAAGATCCGGTGCCTGAGGAAGCTACAGGGTTTCGATGAAGGCGGCAATGCGCGTCTCGATCTGGCCCATGTCACCGTTGCTGTAGTCGGTCTCGATCTTCATATACGGAATACCCGCACCCTCGACAGCCTCCTGCATGCGCGCGCTCTCAACGTTGAAGGTGTGGCAGGCCTGTAGCACGCTCTCTACCACGCCATCGACATGGTACTTCTCGCACATGGCCAGCGTGTTTTCCATACGACCGTCGTTGGGCGTCATGACCGAGCAGTTGATGTCCAGGTAGCGGTCGGCGATGGCGCGCAGGATGTCGGGAGCCTCCGGGTCGATCATCATGGCCGCCGTGCGCTCGCCCGAGCAGTCGTCCATGCACACAACCACGCCGCCGTTGGACTCGATGG
>UROA01000142.1 GCA_900549355.1 uncultured Collinsella sp.
GAGCGTCTCTTGCTCAACGCCGAGCACGCGATGCTTAATCTCGTCGCAGTACGTCACCGCACCGCCGCGCAGCACCGCCGAGGCACCGGGGATATCGGCGATCGTCGAGGCGATCATGCCCGCTGTTAGAGATTCAGCCGTCGAAACCGTCACACCACGAACGCTTGCACGCTCGACGATATCGGCTGCGAGCTCTTCATTGTGCGCGGCAATCTGCTCAAATGATTTCGTCATGCCCACCAGGACCTAGACCGAAAAGACGATCTTGCGGCAGTTCCAGAAGTACTGAGCGCCCGAGATAACGGTCAGGATAACGGCCACGGCGTACAGGAAGCGTGAGGCGCCATAGAGACCGAGCAACAGCTCCGCAGGCCCCAACTGGAGGCCGGTCATCGCAAAGACGCACAGGTAGCCGCAGATGGAGACCATCGTGGTCGCCGTCTTGTACTTGCCAAGCTTATCGGCCGCGACAACCACACCGGCGGCACTCGCGACCATGCGCAGGGCGCTCACCAGCAGCTCGCGGAACAGGATGATGAACACCGACCACACGGTAACGGCACCAAAGTCCAAAAACAGCAGCAGGGCCGAGAACACGAGCAACTTATCGGCAATGGGATCCAGGAACTTGCCGAAGTCGGTGATCTCGTTGCGCGAACGAGCCAGGTAGCCGTCGACCTTATCGGTGCACGACAGGATGACGTACAGAATAAAGGCAGCGGCGGCGAGCGGGCCGTCAAAATGGCTCCAGTCCGTACCGGCAACACTCGTGTGAGACAGGGCCGACACGATCATGAACACCGGAATAAAGACGATGCGCACGCACGTCACGATATTGGCGGGCGTCCAAACACTCGTCAGTTCCTTATTGCTCTCGTTAGCCACGACGCTCTCCTACTCCACAACATGACCGATAAGCTCGTAGCAGAAGCTATCGGTAAACTCGACTGTCAGAATATCGCCCACAGATGCCTCGCTGGCATCCAGATGCACCGCACCGTCGGAATCGGGCGCCTGGAACCAGGCATGTCCGATGAGCTCGGCACCGTCCTCGGTCTCCTCGATACCGTCGACGATCACCTGGGCGCGCTCGCCCACGTGCGCGGCAGTCGCGGCAAAGCCGAGCGACTCGGCCAGATCCATGGCCTCCTGGGCGCGCTCGAGCTTAACCTCTTCGTCGACCTGGCCTTCCATCTTAGCGGCCAGGCTACCCTCCTCCTGTGAGTAGGCAAAGACGCTCGTGTAGTCAAAGCCCACAGCGTCCATAAAGTCGATAAGATCGCGGAACTCATCGTCGGTCTCGGTCGGGAAGCCGACCATGGCCGTGGAGCGGATCACGATACCGGGGATGCGCTCGCGCAGGTCGCGGAACAGGTCCTCGAGCTCCTGGCGCGAACCGGAGCGACGCATGGCCTTGAGGATGCGCGCGTCGCAGTGCTGCACGGGGATATCGATATAGGGCAGCACCTCGGGCGTATCGCGAATGGTCTCGATAAGTTCGTCGGTCATGCCCTCGGGCTGCAGGTAGAGTACGCGGACCCACACGTTATGAGGACGCACCGCCTCAGCAACGGCCTGCAGCAGCTGCGCCAGATTGCGCGGCGAGCCCTCGGCGAGGTCCTCGTCGGCAAAGTCGGTACCCCAGATGCCCGTGTCCTGACCGATCAGAACGATCTCGCGCACGCCACCGGCGACCAGGTCGCGTACCTCGGAGATAATACTCTCGGCATTGCGCGAGTGATAACGACCGCGGATATACGGGATCATGCAGAAGCTACAGAAGCGGTTGCAGCCATCGGAGATCTTGACGTAGGCGACAGCGCCCTCGACGGTGCGCTTGACCTGCGGAATATAGGCGGCAATCTCGCGCTCAACCCCCAGCACATCATCGATGACCGCCACGATGCCGTCTTCCTCGTCGGCCTTCACAAAGGCCGCGACCTCGGGCAGCTCGTCGGGCAGGTCATCGCCGTAGCGTGACGGCACGCAGCCGCACATGACGATCGGGCAAGAACGAACGCCGTCCTGCACCTCGTTGGCAAGCTCGAGCGTGGTCTCGATGCTCTCGGACGTTGCAGAGGCAAGGAACGAGCACGTATTGACGATGGCGATATCGGCATCCTGCGGATCGAATGCCTCCTCGTAGCCCGCAGCGGTCAGCAGCGAACGCATACGGTCGGTATCGACCTCGTTCTTGGCGCACCCGAGGGTGATATAGAGTACGGAGCCCAACGGAGTATCCATGTTGGAGAGCGGTCCTTTCGAAAGAATTAGCGGTAGTTGGTGAACTGCAGCGGCTGACCGTAGTCCTGGTCGCGCAGGAACTGGATCACGGTCTGCAGCGCATCCTTGGAAGCAGAGGAAACACGCAGTTTGTCGGCCTCAATCGTCACCTTGACCTTGAGCTTCTGATCCTTGATGTCCTTGTTGATCTTCTTGGCAGTCGTCTGGTCGATACCCTCGACGATATGAGCGAGCACGCGCACGGTACCGCCCGATGCAGCCTGGGGCGCATCCCAGGACACGGCCTTAAGATCGATGCCGCGCTTGATGAGCTTGGAGCTCAGGACGTCGATGATCTGCTTGGAGACAAAGTCGGCCGGAGCGTTGATCGTAAAGAGCTTATCGCCCTTCGAAAGCTCGATGGTGGCGCCGGAGTCCTTCAGGTCATAGCGCTGGGAAATCTCGCGCGTGGTCTGCTGGAAGGCATTGTCGACCTCCTGCATATTGACCTCGGACACGACGTCGAAGCTGGAATCTTTAGCCATGGTTAATCCTTTCGCTTACGAGCGGCTTAGTAGCTGTCGTAAGAATAGTCGTCTGAATAGGGCGTAGTCTGCCCGTCGGTGGCGGCATCAGTGCCGTCCGTGGACTGGGCATCGGTTTCATCAGTTCCGTCGGTACTTTCGGTGCCATCGGTGCCGTCAGTGCTCTCGCCATCCTTGGACTCGGTCGTCTCCTTCTTGGGAACGGTGATCGTCACGCGTGCCACGCCCGACGTCTTAGTGTCATAGCGGACCTTTTCGCCGTTCTTGGTAACGGTGACATCGGAAGGCTTGGACGTGGTGATCTCGATCGAGGACTCGGGCGTGTATTCCTGCTCAAAGGGGCCGGTCGCCTGGGCGCCATAGACCGACTTGCCATCAACCTTGACCTCAATCCAAGCAGTCTTGCCCTTAGCAACGGAGATCTTGACCTTTGTGACCTCGTTCTCCTCCTTCTTGGCCGTCGTCTTAGCGGCATCCGAATCGGTGGACTCGTCCGTCGTCTCATCGGTATCTTCATCCTCATCGACGGATTCGGTCGTCTTGGAAGACTTCTTAGTCGATGTCTTGGTGGCAACGGGCGTCTCGGGCGTCGACTCGGGCGCCGAGGAGCCGCAGCCACGCAGGAGCACCACGATAAGCACGATCAACAGCAGCGCCACGGCACCAATACCGGCGTAAACGATACGTGGATCGAGACCGTTGTTCTGGGGAGCACGCCCACCGCCGCGTCCACGATTGGAACCACCGCGACCAGTGCCTTGGGGCATACGACCGCGGTTATTGTCGGAACGTCCGCGATAGCTACCTTGGCGCTGCATGTTGCGCTGGCCCGAGCGGGGGGCGAGCTCGCCGCGACCCTGGTAGTTGCGCTGGCCCGAACGAGGCGCCGAGGAGCGCTGGCTAAAGGTCTGCGACTGAGATCGAAGGCGAGGCGTCACCTGCGTAGTATCGGCGTCTGCATAGCCGCCGCGCGGACGACCGGAAGAAGCGCCACGGTACCCGCGATCGGAATAACCACCATCGCCGTAGCCGGCACGAGGGTCACGTGCGACACCGCGGGCAGCGGGGAGTGCGCGATCCTCGGGCGCCGGCGTGCTGCGAAAGCGATCGCGCTGGGAACGAATCTCCTCGCTCGAACCCGTCTCGGTAACATAGCCAGCCTGCTGAGGGCGCTGGCCATAACGCGTCGAACGCCCACCCTGAACCATCAGGAAGCGGCCGTTGTCGACCGAGGAACGCGAATTGACGTAGCCGGCGGCGTCCTGAAAACGACCGCCCTGCTGCGACGTCTCGCGCTCATATGCCATCAGATCGTCAAAATAAGCGTTGACGACCTCCCGCGGATTGAGGCCCAAAAAGCGCGCATAGCTCGAAATCATGCCCTGCGCATAGCCGCGCGGAGGCATCGATGCAAAATTGCCATTCTCGAAAAACTCGATGATCTGCGGCCTGATTTTGATGGTGTTGGCGACCTGCTGAATGGAAAGGCCCATTCGGCGACGCTGCTCGAGCAGCATGTCACCAAAGCGTGCAGCCATCAGAATCCTCCAAACTCACGATCTTCACGTGCCATCTCGGCGTCGACGGATTCCAGCGCGGCAAGGCCTTCTTCATCCAGCAGGACCTCGCGCGGCTTGGAACCGTCGGGCGGTCCGACGACACCCTTTTCTTCCAGCATGTCCATAATACGCCCGGCGCGCGCATAGCCAACCTTCAGGCGACGCTGCAGGCCAGATGTGGAGCCCAGCTGCGATTCCACCACAATATGAGCGGCTTCCCAGATAAGCGGATCGTCGTCCTGAGGCTCGGCAACGCCGGTACGAACGATGCCGCCG
>UROA01000143.1 GCA_900549355.1 uncultured Collinsella sp.
GAAGGAGATGCCGGTGACCATCGGAAGTCGCGAGCCGATGAGCCACGCGCCGTACAGTTGCAGGCAAGTGCCCAGGCCCGCAACCAGCAGGCCGGACTGGATGATGGTGGCCGATTGGGCCGGGGTCATCTTCGCGGCCGAGGCGACGATGAAGATCGGGGCGAGGTTCGCCACGAACATGGCCATCACATGCTGCAGGCCGAACGGAATGCCCTTCCAGAAGGATACTGGCGCGTCCAGCGAAGACAACGCCTCAAAGGATACGGAATGATTGGTTTTCTTCTCTGACATGATTCTCTTCTTCTCTCTGTTGCTCCCGCCGGCGGGAGCAGCCAATGTGCTCAGTGCCTAAATGTGATTTCGCCGGTCTCGGGATTCATGGACTCGACGATGGCCAGCGAATCCACATCGTAGCCTTCAGCGCGCAGCGCGTCACCGCCGCCCTGGAAGCCCTTCTCCACGGCAATACCGATGCCGGCAACCTCGGCGCCCGCAGCCTCGCAGATCTTGATGAGACCCTCAAGCGCACAGCCGTTAGCCAAGAAGTCGTCGATGATCAGGACCTTGTCGCCCTCGGACAGGAAGCGCTTACCTACAATGACCGGGTACTCCTTCTGCTTGGTGAAGGAGTAGATGGTCGTGGCATACTGCTCGCCATCGAGGTTGATGGACTGCGCCTTCTTGGCAAAGACCACCGGCACGCCGCCAAAATGCTGAGCTGCGATGCAGGCCATGCCAATGCCCGAAGCCTCAATCGTCAGGATCTTGTTGATCTCGACACCCTCGAACAGACGGGCCCACTCGGCACCCATGTGGTCGAACAGCTCAACGTCGCACTGGTGGTTGAGGAAGGCATCAACCTTAAGGACGTTACCGGCCTTTACGATGCCGTCATGGCGAATACGATCCTCAAGCTCCTGCATGGCGCAACCCCTTCTCGCGGCAACGATACCGCGCGATTAATAAACGTTGTTCGATAGTCTACCACGGACCGACCCCCGCCCGCCCCACAAGCCGCATCGCACCATAAACCAGTCTTTTTGGACGGCGCGAATCGCGGCAGACAGCCTCTCGACACGCTAATGGCGGACGCGTATCCTCACCAAACGCACCATGGCGAGCGCAAAGCCAACAGCGGCCACAGCCATCAACACATAGAACACCGAGCGAAAGCCAAACAGGAACACATCCGGACGTCCTGCAACAAAACTGGTCACGGCCTCGCCCATCGCCACGCTCATCTGCCCATACAGGATATGCGACGCCACCGTAATACCGAGTGCCATGCCGGCGTAGCGCGCCAAACTGCCCAAGCTGCCCGCAAAGCCGAGCGCTTCGCGCGGAGCCGAACCCATATACAGCGAGTTGTTGGGGCTCTGGAAAATCGACGTGCCGCACGACATAAATGCGACGCAGCACACGATCACAGGGATGGAAGAGTGCTCGTTGAGCGTGCTTACCGCAAAGAGACCGCACACATATACGCCCAGGCCGACCGCCGTGGGGCCCTCGCAGCCGACACGGTCCGAAACCGTTCCCGAAAGCGGGCCGATAAAGGCATTCACCATTGGCAGCGCCAAAAACAGCAGGCCCGAAACGTCAGACCCAAACCCATGCGCATCCTGAAAATAGAACGGCAGAATAAACTCGGATGCGCCAATGCCAACGAACACGATGAGCATGCAGGCAAGGTTGATGGTGAAGGCCGAATTTGCAAAGCAGCGACGAGCGGCCTCGGCAAGGGGCATGGGGCGTTCGCCGGCCTCTGGCCTAACATGCGGCAGCGTGTAGAGTCCCACGATAAACGAGATGACGCCAATGGGCAGGTTGATGAGGAAGATGCTCTCCCAAGGAAAGCTTGCCACCAGCATGCCGCCGAGCACGGGGCCACACATCATGCCGAGGGCCACAAAGGTCGCGAGAATACCCATGGCACGGCCTCGTTCGCGCGCCGGAAACGACTCGGTGATGATACCCATGTTGTTAGCCATGGCCGCCGCGCAACCGACGCCCTGAACAATGCGTGCCAGGATAAGAACCTCGAGCGAGGCCGAAAGGCCGCACAGCAGCGAACCGACCGAAAAGACGATGACGCCCAGCTGAAACACATTCACCTTGCCGCGCACGTCGCCCAGACGGCCAAACGGCAACATAGCCACGCAAGTCGCAAGCAGATACACCGAGCTTACCAGCTGAATGCGATCGAGGCCCACGCCCAGCTCCTTTTGCATCACGGGCAGCGCCACGGTCACGACGGTCGAATCCAGACACACCATAAACGTCATGATGAGCACGGTAAACAGAATCGCCCATTTGTTCTTGCCATGGGTGTCGCCCTCAAGGGCAATGTGCTCGCGGCGCAGCTGCTCTGCGGTTTTCTCCATATCCATCCTTTCGAGTGGCCCAACGCAAAAAACGGGGCCCCAATCGCCTGCAAACAGCCGCGATTGGGGCCCCGCCTATGGAATCGGAACGAAAGGTCGCCGAAGCTTTCTGCCAGCATCGGCGCCTTATGCGAACGCTAGCCTAGCACTGCTCGAGTGCCTGCTCAAGGTCGGCAATCAAGTCGGCTGTGTCCTCGAGGCCGCACGACAGGCGCACCATGTCGGCGGAGATACCGCAGGCGATGAGTTCCTCGTCGTTCATCTGGCGATGCGTAGCGTTAGCAGGATGCAGGCAGCAAGTGCGGGCGTCGGCAACGTGCGTGGCGATCTGGGCGAGCTTGAGGCTCTTCATAAAGGTCTCGGCCGCCGCGCGACCACCGTTAAAGCCAAAGCTCACAACGCCGCAGGTACCGTTGGGCATGTACTTCTGAGCGATGTCATAGTACTTATCGCCCTCCAGGCCCGGATAGCTCACGAAGCGCACCTTGGGATGGCTCTGCAGGAACTTGGCAACGGCCAGGCCGTTCTCGCAATGACGCGGCATGCGCACATGCAGGCTCTCGAGCGAGCTGTTCAAGAAAAACGCCGCCTGCGGGTTCTGCATGGGGCCAAGGTCGCGCATGAGCTGCGCGGTGGCCTTGGTAATGAAGGCACCCTCGCGACCGAACTTCTCGGCATAGGTCACGCCGTGGTAGCTCTCGTCGGGCGTGGTGAGACCCGGGAACTTGTCCGCATGGGCCATCCAGTCAAACTGGCCGTGGTCAACGATCACGCCGCCCAGGTAGGCAGCATGTCCATCCATGTACTTGGTGGTGGAGTGCGTAACGATGTCGGCGCCCCACTCAAAGGGACGGCACATAACGGGCGTCGGGAAGGTGTTGTCGACCATCAGCGGCACGCCGTGGTCATGCGCGGCCTTGGCAAAGCGCTCAATATCGAGCACGGCAAGGGCGGGGTTTGCGATCGTCTCGCCAAAGACGAGCTTGGTATTGGGCTCAAAGGCTGCCTCGAGCTCCTCATCTGTGCAGTCGGGGGCAACGAACGTGCAGGTCAGCCCCATACGGCCCATGGTGTGGGCGAGCAGGTTGTAGGTACCGCCGTAGATGGCAGAGCTTGCGACCACGTGATCGCCGGCACCGGCCACGTTAAAGATCGCGAGGAAGTTCGCAGCCATGCCCGAGCTCGTGAGCATCGCTGCGGTGCCGCCCTCCATCTCGCAGATCTTGGCGGCAACCAAATCGCACGTGGGGTTCTGCAGACGGCTGTAGAAATAGCCCGACTCCTCCAGGTCAAACAGCTTGCCCATGTGCTCGGACGTGTCGTACTTCCACGTGGTGGACTGGTAGATGGGCACCTGGCGCGGCTCCGCATCTCCCGGGTGATACCCGCCCTGAACACACGTCGTACCGATGGTCTGCTCGCTCATATCCAACTCCCTTACTTGGGTTTTGTTTTTATTCGGTTCACGATACCGCTACCCTGCACCCCTCTCAACCCATCCCCAAGGTAGGTTATGGGACAAATTGATCCGTGGCATTTATCTCAAGCCTTGGGCATTTGCTCGATAGATAAAAATGAGGCATCCATGAAGCTCTCGATGATTACACGCACCGTCACGGGTACCATAGGCGGGTACACCGTGACCAAGGAGACAACGATGAAGCAAATCGATACGGCCCAGCTCGACATCACCGCCTGTCAGGCTCAGGCTGCCGAATACCACGCCCGTGGCTTTAACTGCGCCCAGGCCGTCGCCTGCACGCTCGCGCCCGCCGTCGGACTCGACCCCCAGAGCGCCTTTACCCTCACCGAGGGCTTTGGCGCCGGCATGGGCGGCATGACCGAAACCTGCGGCGCCATCTCGGGCGCCGTGGCCATCATGGGCTTCGTGATGAGCGACGGCATGGAAAACCCCAAGACCAAGGGCCAGACCTACAAGCTGTCGCGCGAAATCGCCAAGCGTTTTGGCGAGAAGAACACAACGACCGTCTGCGGCACGCTCAAGGGCATCGGATCAGATAAGGGTCCGCTCCGCAGCTGCCCCGGCTGCATCGACGATGCCATCGAGATCGCCTGCGATGTGCTAAAGCAGCTCGCCGAGTAAACGGCAGCAACAGAAAAGCGACGGCCGGCGCGCTTGGAATCCATCCAAAAGCACGCCGGC
>UROA01000144.1 GCA_900549355.1 uncultured Collinsella sp.
CCTGATGGGCGCCGTCCAGACCGAAGCCGTGGCCCGTGCCATGGCCGTACTCGAGCGCTCCGCCACCATGGGCGTGATCGTCGCAGCTCCCACGGCGGGCTCCGCGGGCGTCGTGCCCGGCTGTGTGCTAGCGCTCGCCAAGCACCTGCAGCTCGATGACGAGCAGGTCATGGACGCCCTCTACTGTGCCGCCGCCATCGGCCTCAACCTCACCACGAGCGCCTGCGTCGCCGGCGCCGAGGGCGGCTGCCAGGCCGAGGGGGGAAGTGCCGCCGCCATGGCCGCCGCCGCGCTGGTACAGATGCTCGGCGGCACCCCCGAGCAGGCACTCGACGCCAGTTCCATCGCGCTGAGCAATCTGCTAGGCCTCGTTTGCGACCCCGTGGGCGGACTGGTCGAAGTGCCGTGCCAAAACCGCAATGCCATCGGCGTGGCCGCGGCCTTCAGCTCGGCCCAGCTCGCGCTCGCCGGCATTAAGAGCCTGGTGCCGTTTGACCAGATGGCGCATGTGATGCTCTCGGTGGGCCACGCCCTGCCGGCAACCCTGCGAGAGACGGCCAAGGGCGGCATCGCTCAAGCCCCGGCCGCGCTTTCTGCCTGCGCCAAATGCGGCGTATGCGGATAGGTAGACTTCTCCAAACCGATGCCGTTTCCGCACCACAAACAACAGGCTAATCGCTACAATGCAAGCCCAGTTGAAACACGATGAGCCGAAAGGCGAAACTCGAAGGAAATATATACGATGTCGCAAATCGACCGCAGTAACATGATTCCCGATCCTCAACAGCCCAGCAGGCATACTGGCGGCGTCCAATCGCCGCGCCCCATCGCGCCGCTTCGCAGCCAACACCACGGCCCGTCCAATGCCTCTCAACGCCCGAATCAGCGTCAATACCAGCCGCATCAACAATATCAGCAGCGTCCCGCACAAGGTGGCGCCCCCACGCAGGGCCCTTCGCACACGCGCGCGGCAAACAATCGCGGACCCGCGGACAAGCGCACCACCAAAAGCGGCACATCGGGCGGAAAGACGGCCCTCTTTGTCGTCCTCGGCCTCGTCGCGATCGTCTACATCGTAGGCGTCGTGGCGTTCTCGCAGGTCGCCTACCCCAACGCTACCATCGCCGGCGTCGACGTCTCGCTCTCTAACGCATCTTCGGCAGCCACCAAAGTCAACTCGGCATGGAAGCACTACAAGCTCACCGTGTCGGGCGACAACTTTAGCTGGACCTACCAGCCCGAGTCCGACGAGCCCATCGTCGATGGCGAGAAAGCCGCCCACGAGATTATCGGAAAAAACGAGCCGCTGCTGTGGCCATCGCGCCTCATCGCGTCGCTCGGCGGAAAAACCGATAGCGCCACCAAGAACGGCTCGATCGACTTGAAACAGGACGTCGACCTGTCCATGCTCTCCGACGCCTTTAACCAAAAGCAGTTTGAGGAGGACCTGGGCGGCGCCATCGACGAGTTCAACGAGGGACGCTCGGGCACCTTCGAGGCCACCAGCTCCTATGACGAGAAAGCCGGCAAGTTCACCGTTGAGAAGGCCCGTTCCAACGAGAAGCTCAACCGCGAGCATGTCATCAAATACGCCGAGATCGAGCTCGCGTCACTCGCCGAGAACGTCGATATCACCAAGATCGGCAACGACGCCTACGAACCGCTCAACGGCACCCTCACCGATGACCAGATTCAGGCTGCATGCGATGCCGCCAACAGCTTCCTGGGCGTCAACGTGACTCTTAAGCTCAACGGCAATGATGCCGGCAAGGTGGACGGCAGCTCGGTGCTGCAATGGATCAGCTTTGCCGATCCGGCCAAGCCCACACTCGATACGTCGCAGATCAGCAGCTGGGCCGCGGAGTTCGCCAACGGCTTTAACACCGTGGGCTCCACTCGCTGGTGGACACGCGCCGACGGCAAGCAGTGCGCTGTCGAGGGCGGCGACTTTGGCTGGTCCATCGACAGCGACGCGCTCGCCAAGCAGGTCGAGGACGCTATCAATAACAAGCAGACCGGCGATATCGAAATTTCGTACTCAAAGAAGGCCGACACGTTTACCGCCAAGGGTGAGCCCGATTGGAAGGCCTATATCGACGTCGACCTGTCCGAGCAGCACGCGCGCTACTACGACGAGAACGGCAATATCGTGTGGGAGGCCAACTTTATCTCGGGCCTGCCCGGCGAGGACGCCACCCCGGAGGGCGTGTGGCAGATCAACAGCAACGACGGCGCAAGCACGCTCATCGGTGCCAAAGACCCCGCGACCGGAAAGCCCAAATACGAGAGCCCGGTGAGCTACTGGATGCCGTTCGAGGGCAATATGATCGGCTTCCACGACGCCACCTGGCAAAACGACAAGAGCTTCGATAACGCCGAGTCGTACAAGTGGTGCGGCAGCCACGGTTGCATCAACCTGCGCCTGGCCGACGCCAAAGCACTTCACGACTGCATCAAAGTCGGCCTGTGCGTGGTTGTCCACTCGTAGTGCAACGCGCGCAGTCATACAACGTGGAACTGCTGCGACCAATCTAACAGTTCCGAAAGAAACCGTCCTATACGCTCGCCCCAACCGGTGGGCGTATATACTTATCGAAGTTCTTTCTATAAAGGAGACGCTATGCCAAATGTCCCCACGATCACCCCGGGCCCGGATGATACCGATCGCGCGCCCGAAGGTGCCACCGAAACGATTCCTCTGATTACAAACGCGCATGCCGATTCGCAATACGACCGCCCAAACGATATGGCCGAGATTTCCGATGAAGAGGCATATGCCAAGCTCAAGGCAAAACGTGCCGAGCGCCGACGCAAAAAGCTGATTCGCCGCGGTATTGCCGCCGGCGTCGTGGGTGCCATCGCGCTCATTGCCATTGTCGCAACCCTGGTTATCAATGCGCAGCCGCAGGGCGCCAGCGGGCCTGTGACCGATAAGGTGACTGAGGGCACGTTTACCACGACCGTCGAGGCAAAAGGCCAGCTCAAGCCTATTTCGTCCTCAGTGGTCTCCCCTTCTGTCGACGGCACGGTCGATTCGATCAACGTTCAGCCGGGCCAATCCGTCAACGAGGGCGACGTGCTTATGACCATTAAGAACGACGAGCTCGATCGCAACGTTGCCGAAGCGCAGCGTGCAGTTGCAGCCGCTCAGGAAGACCTCGCCAACGCGAAAAAAGCCGTCGCTGCCGCGCAGGCCACCCCAACGACGGACGTCGATGGAGCTTCCGCCGCAGCGGCAGGGGGCGCCCCGCCGCCCCCCCGCCCACCTGCCGCCGACACGAACACCGTATCGGCCGCACAGCGCAGCCTCGCATCAGCCCAGGCAAACCTCGATCAGGCGAACGCCAAGGCCGCCGGACGCACGGTTACGGCGCCGAGCTCGGGCAGCATCGTGGAGCTCAACGCCAAGGTGGGCGCCACGGTAACAAGCGGCATGATCATGGGCGAAAGCGATACGAGCGGCGGCAAGCAGTGCATGCAGATCGCCGACCTGTCCAAGATGAAGGTGACCGTGCAGGTGGGCGAAAAGGACATCGCCAAAATCGCCGTTGGGCAGAGCGCCAACGTCACCTATCCTGCGTTTCCCGATATCGTGAGCCAGGGAACGGTCACAGCCATCGCCTCGGTGGCAAACTCCGACTCCACCAACGGTGGCGGCAGCAGCGTGACCTTTAACGTCGACATTTTGATTGAAGCACCCGACGCGCGCCTCAAACCGGGCATGACCGCCGAAGTCTCGGTGGTGACCGAACAGCTCGATGACGTCGTGATGGTGCCGACCATGGCGCTCATGACCGAGGACGGCGAGCACTTTTACGTCAACGTAGCAACTGACGGCGAGGGCAAACAGACCCGACGCGTAAAGGTGACCGTCGTGACGCAAAACGATAACGACGCCGTGGTCGGCAAAACGCAGGTCAAGCACGATGACCAGGGCAATGAAATAAACCCCAATGTACCAGTCACCAAACTTCGCGATGGAGACATCCTCAAGATTGACAACGGCTCGGGCGTGTCGGCAGATGGCGGCAGCTCCGGAACAGGCATGACGGCCGACGGCGGCGACTCCGGCAGCATGCCTGCCGACGAGGGCATGTAATGCGTCCCGTCATCGACATTCGCAACGTGCATCGCATCTTTGAAAGCGAGGCCGGCTGCGCCCATATCCTGCACAATGTGAGCCTTGCGGTAAATCCGGGCGAGTTTGTGGCCATCACCGGCCCCAACGGCGGCGGCAAAACGACGCTCGCCAAGGTCATCATGGGCCTCGTCACGCCGACGAGCGGTCAGATCCTCTGGAACGGCGAGGACATCACCGCCCTGCCGGTCAACGAGCGCGCTAAACGCGGCATCTTCCTCTCCTTCCAGAACCCGCTGGAGGTGCCGGGCGTGACGCTCAGCGCCTTTATCCGCAGCGCGCTGGAGCAGAAGACCGGCGACCGCCTGCGGCTTTGGGACTTCAAAAAGCGTCTGAAGGAGACCATGAGGCTGCTGAGCATGGACGGGAGCTACGCCGAACGCGACCTGAACGTGGGCTTTTCCGGCGGC
>UROA01000145.1 GCA_900549355.1 uncultured Collinsella sp.
CATGCTTGATGGCTGCAAGTGAGGGAAGACGATGAAGATTCGCTACAACGAGGATGCGGAGGTCGTCGCGCGTCTGCGCGAGGCGCTGCTGAAGAAGGGACTTTACTGCCCCTGCCGGCTGCAGAAGATCGAGGATAACGTGTGCATGTGCCGCGAGTTCCGCGAGCAGATCGCCGACCCGGAGTTCGAGGGCTACTGCCATTGCCGGCTTTACTATAAAGAGAAATAAGAGATAACACGAAAGCGGGTGTGACCGTCATGCCGCATAGATCGGCTGCGCAGATGTATCGCGCGGCACGCAAAAGCGACGCGCTGCTGACCGGCGCGCGCAAGCTGGTGCCCGATCTGGATACGCGCCGCGTGGTGCGCGCATTTGCTGGCGGGCGTCCGGTCATTCAGGGAACGAACGACTTCTTTATTGGACAGTCGGCCGTGGTGTCGGGGCTGTTCCAGGCCGCGGGCATTCAGTCGCCGGGCGTGGCGAGCGCGCCGGCCATTGCCGAGCGCATGGAGCTTGTGATGCGTGAGGCGGGCGTGGAGCTGCACGAGCGGGCGGACTGGAACCCAATTCGCCGCGCGCCGGACGACTTTGACCGCGCGCCGCTCGCGCGCAAGGGAAAGCTGATTGAGTCCGACCCCGTGTGGGGGCAGATTGTCTGCCGCTGCGAGACGGTGCCCGAGGCCGAGATCGTGGCCGCGATTCGGCGCCGCCCGGGCGCGGTTTCGGTCGAAGGCGTCAAGCGACGCTGCCGCGCCGGCATGGGTCGGTGTCAGAGCGGCTTTTGCCAGAGCCGCGTGGTGGCGATCCTGGCGCGCGAGCTGGGCTGCGACCCCAGCGAGGTGTTGTTGGAGGACGATAGCTCCTGGCTGGTTGAGGAACCTTTGAAGGGGGTGCGATAGGATGGCGGAGTTCAAATCGAGCGCGATTGATTGCGGTATCGTAGAAGCCGTACAAACGCAAGCCTTCGACGTGGTCGTTATCGGCGGCGGACCTGCCGGCATGGCGGCTGCGCTGGCCGCGCATAAGGCCGGAGCGCGCGTGGCCATCGTGGATCGCGAGCAGCACCTGGGCGGAATCCTCCGCCAGTGCATCCACCCCGGCTTTGGCCTGTTGCACTTTAAACAGGAGCTCACCGGTCCCGAGTACGCGCAGCGCTTTATCGACCAGGTGCGCGCGACCGACATTGCGCTGTTCCTGGGCAGCATGGTGCTTGGGATTGATTCGGCCGAAGGCGACCCGGGCACGGGCAAGACCGCGGGAGCTACCGCAGTCCATACCGTCACGCTCATGAGCCCCGCCGGCATGCTTCAGCTCACCGGACGGGCGGTTGTCCTTGCCATGGGATGCCGCGAGCGCACGCGCAGCGAGATCAAGATCCCCGGCAGCCGTCCCGCCGGCGTGTTTACGGCGGGCCTGGCGCAGCGATACATCAATATCGAAAACCTCAAGCCCGGCTCGCGTGCCGTCATTTTGGGCTCGGGTGACATCGGGCTTATCATGGCGCGCCGCTGCACGCTCGAGGGGATTTCGGTCGAGGGCGTGTACGAGCTCATGCCGTACGCCAACGGCCTGCGCCGAAATGTGAAGAACTGCCTGGACGACTTTGGAATTCCGCTGCACCTGTCCACCACCGTCACACGCGTGATCGGGCACGACCGCGTGGAGGCCGTCGAGGTAAGCCGGGTCGACGAGCACCTGGCGCCCATTCCGGGGACCGAGTACATTGTTCCGTGTGACACACTGCTGCTTTCGGTGGGCTTGATTCCCGAGAACGAGCTTTCGGTGGGCGCGGGCGTGGAGCTTGACCCGCGCACGCGCGGCGCCGTGGTGGACCAGAGCCTGCAGACGGGCGTGCCGGGCATCTTTGCCTGCGGCAATGTGCTGCATGTGCACGACCTAGCCGACAACGTGACGACCGAGTCCGAGAGGGCTGGAGCAGCTGCAGCGGCATACGCGCTGGGGACCGACGCGGGCACCGTTCCGAACTGCGAGCTCACCGTCTCCCCTGCCGGCATCGCGGGCTACGCGCTGCCGGGGCGCATTACGTCTGTGGCGCTCACCAAACTCAACTTCCGCGTGCGCCGGCCAGTCGATGCCGCCTGCGTGCGTATTCTGGCAGGCGACGAGGAACTGCTTACAGGCAAGGTCCGCCCGTTTAAACCGAGCGTCATGGAGAGCTTCCCGCTGCCGCCAAAGGTGATTCAGCGCGCACTCGACCTAGGTGCTAGCGAAATTGTCCTGTCCGTCGATCCCGTTGAAGAGGCATAGCTCATGAGCAATAACGCAATCGATAAGATGAAATTCAACTGCACCACTTGCCCATCCGAGTGCCTTCTGACCGTAGAGGTAGAGCGTGACGCAGACGGCGCCGTGGCAGAAGTGCGCTCCGTGACCGGCAACAGATGCCCGCGTGGTGATAAGTTCGCACATCAGGAGCTCACCTGCCCCATGCGCGTGCTCACGACGACCGTGGCTGTCTCCGGCGGCAACGAAGCTCTGCTCCCCGTGCGCACCGCCGAAGCCATCCCGCTGGCCCTCCACGCCCAAGCCATGGCCCTCATCCGCGAACTAGTGGTCAAAGCCCCCATCCGCATGGGTGACGTCGTGCTAGAGAACCTCCTAAACACCAACATCGACCTAATCGCCAGCATGGACATCGACCCAGCCTGGGTAGCTAATTAGGGACGGGGCTCTTTTAGCTACCTCACCATCCGCCAGGTCCTCCTCCGCAGTTGCGGTGAAATGCGGACTGTTTTATGGCTTCAGGCCGCTAAACAGTCCGTATTTCACCGCAACTTATGAGGGCCGCACGGGATGCAAAGGAGTGTCCCAAGGTGCCGGCATAAAAGGAACGTCCCTATCTGCCGGGCTTGGGATACCATGGTGGCACCCTAGCGAAAGGACAATGTATGGCACATGTCGATGACCAGCGTGTGGCGCGCGTGCTCGATGCGCTCGAGGCTCAGCACCCCGGCGCACAGCTGCTCGTAAACGACCCGTGGTCGATCTATTACCTGACCGGTTTTTATGCCGATATGTTCGAGCGTTTTTGTGGCGTGCTGCTCGCACGCGGAAACGAGCCCGTGATCTTGGTCAACGCACTGCATCAGCTACCCGAGTATGACAATGCCCGCGTTGCCTACCACACCGATACCGATGTCGTGGCCGACGCCATCGTTCGCGAGGTCGATCCGACCAAACCGCTCGGCATTGACACCGTCATGCGTTCCGGCTTTTTGATGCCGCTCATGGAGCGCCGCGCAGCCAGCGAGTTTTTCCTGGGCGACTTTGCCGTCACCGCCGCACGCACCCACAAGGATGCCGCCGAGCAGGAGCTCATGCGCGTGTCCTCGGCCGCTAACGACGCCGTGATGGCCGATGCCATCAAGCTCGTCCACGAGGGCGTAACGGAGCGCGAAATTGCCGACCAGATGCTCGGTCTGTATCGCAAGCACGGCTGCGAGGGCTTTAGCTTTCCGCCGATCGTGAGCTTTGGCGCCAACGCCGGCGACCCGCATCACGAGCCCGACGATACGGTACTCAAGCGCGGCGACGTGGTGTTGTTCGATATTGGCGGACGTCACTGCAACTATTGCTCGGACATGACGCGCACGTTCTTTTGGGGCGAGCCGGACGAGGAGACAGCACACATCTACGACATCGTGCGCCGTGCCAACGAGGCCGCCGAAGCGCTCATCGCACCGGGCGTGCGCATGTGCGACCTGGACCGCGCCGCACGCGACGTGATTGAAGACGCGGGCTACGGCAAATACTTTACGCATCGCCTGGGTCACTCGATCGGCCTGCAGGATCACGAGCCGGGCGACGTCTCGCTTGTCAACGAGCAGATCGTGGAGCCGGGCATGACGTTCTCCATCGAACCGGGTATCTACCTCCCCGGCCGCACCGGCGTCCGCATCGAGGACCTAGCCCTGGTGACCGAAAACGGCGTCGAGATTCTCAACGCCTACCCCCATGATCCGGTCCGCCTAGACTAGGCAATGCGGCAAAGGGGCAGCCCTTTGCCGCATCCTGCCAACGCTTCGCCATAAAAACGGCCTATCTACTACGTTTAACCAGTACAGGTCGACCATAACCGGCTTTTCGCAAAATCCGCAAGCCGTGTACCTGCGGTTATAATTTCGCGATGTTCCGTGTGGTCGAGGGTAGTCAGTAAAACGTAGTAGATAGGCTCATTTCGTGGCAAGCGAGTCAACTCGGGGCACAGGGCAGCCAAAAAGCCCCGTCCCAAATTGACTACTTTTGAGTTGCGGTGATATACGGACCGTTTGAGGCTTCTGGCTTGTAAACAGTCCGTATTTCACCGCAACTGATGAGGGGATGGGTTAGCGCAGCAGGCCGGCTACTTCGCCGGCTAGGGTGATGGTGCCAGCTGCTACGAAGGGCTCGCCCGCGGCCTTGAAAGCCGCGAGGGCCTCGGGCACGCTCGGGTACACACCGGCAAGCTTATCGGCATCCAACAGGGCAGCCAGTTCCTCTGCCGGCAGGGCGCGGGCGGGAGCGGTCGGGGGGATGCGTCGCT
>UROA01000146.1 GCA_900549355.1 uncultured Collinsella sp.
CTCCGAAGGAGCAGGACAAGGCGCCACACATGGTCGAGGACGTTCTGAAAACTAAGCCCGGCCCCCGCCGGACAGGTCACACTACTCGCAGAGCAGCTTAGCGATCTGGACGGCGTTGGTTGCCGCACCCTTACGGATTTGGTCGCCGCAGCACCAGAAGGTGATGCCACGCGCAGCCTCGGGGTTCGAGATGTCGCGACGCACGCGACCGACCCAGATCAGGTCCTGGTCGGACGTATCCATCGGCATGGGGAAGCGGTCGTGTGCATCCTCGGCGGCCATATCGTCAACCAGCTTGACGCCGGGAGCGGCAGCCAGCGCAGCACGGGCCTCTTCCACCGTAATGTCACGCTCGAACTCGAGCGTAATGCTCTCAGAGTGCGAGCGCAGCACGGGCACGCGCACACAGGTGCAGTTCACGCGCAGCTCGGGCAGATGCATGATCTTGCGGCCCTCGTTTTGCAGCTTCATCTCCTCGGAGGTAAAGCCCTCCTCCTTGACGCCGCCAATCTGCGGAATCAGGTTGCTCGCGAGCTGGGCGGCAAACGCGCGCGGCTCGGGAATCTCCTCGCCACGGCCCAGGGCGGCCAGCTGAGCCTCGAGCTCGACCATACCGGGAGCGCCAGCACCCGAAGCCGCCTGGTACGTCGAGACGATCATGCGCTTCACGCCAGCGAGCTGATGCAGCGGCCACGTGGGAACCAGGCCGATAATGGTCGCGCAGTTGGGGTTGGCGATAAGGCCGTGATGCCACTTGATGTCGTCGGCATTAATCTCGGGCACAACCAGCGGCACCTCGGGATCCATGCGGAAGGCATGGCTGTTGTCGACCACAACGGCGCCGCGCTTGACGGCCTCGGGCAGTAGCTCCTTCGCGATATCGTCGCCGGCGGCGCCAAGTACGATGTCACAGCCCTCAAAGGCCTCGGGACAAGCCTCTTCGATCACGATCTGCTCGCCGCGGAACTCGACGGTCTTGCCCGCAGAACGCGCGCTCGCCAGCAGCTTGAGCTTGCCAACCGGGAACTCCTGCTCGTTTAGGCACTCGAGCATCTGGGTGCCCACGGCTCCCGTCGCGCCCAAAATAGCAACCGTGTACTGTTTCATGCTTCCCCCTTTAAAGGTTGTGGCTTTTGCCCGCACGCCAAGCAGGCCGATTATTGTTGCCAGTGTATACAAGAACGGGGCGGGCACGAAACCCGCCCCGTCGAAACGAAACCGAAACGAAACGCCCCGCCATAGATTTTTGAGGCAAGTCCCATAAATCTACTGGGATAGCAGCTACTTGTGGAGCGCGACCAGAGCGGGATCGACCGGCGCGGGAGCCTCCAGATCGGAGACCTTCACAATGCCGTTCTCGTCGGAGAAGGCGCGGTAAATGGTCTGAATCGCCAGGTCGAAGTCCTTCTCCTCGACACCGATAATGATGTTGATCTCGTCGCAGCTCTGCGAAATCATACGCACGCTCACGCCGGCCTGACCAAGCATGCCAAACAGATGGCCCGAGATACCTGCACGGCCGCGCAGGTTACGGCCGACGGTCGCGATAAGTGCCAGACCCTCGACAACCTCGATCTCGAGCGGCTCGACCTCCTGCTGAATGTCGCCCACGAGCGAGTACAGTGAATCGTGAACGTCCTGCTCCTGCACCACGGCGCCAAAGCGGTCGACACCGGTGGGCATGTGCTCGACGGAAACGTCATAGCGCTCGAACACCGAAAGCGCACGGCGCATAAAGCCGACGCGGGGCTTGGTGCGGTCGCGGGCGACGTTGATGGCGACAAAACCGCGCTTGCCGGTCACGCCGGTAATGATGGGCTCCGCCTCGCCTTCATCAGCCGTCTCGCTAATGATGGTGCCGGGGTCCTGCGGCGCATTGGTGTTCTTTATGACCAGCGGAATGCCTGCCTCGCGCACGGGGAACACGGCTTCCTCGTGCAGGACGCTTGCGCCCATGTACGAAAGCTCGCGCAGCTCCTCGTAGGTAACGCGCGCAATGGGCTGAGCCTCCGGAACAATACGCGGATCCGCAGAATAGAAACCCGAGACGTCGGTCCAGTTCTCGTAAAGGTCGGCGCCCAGGCACTTAGCCAAGATCGAGCCCGAGATATCGCCGCCGCCACGGTCGAGCAGCTTGATCTGGCCCTCGCGCGTCGCGCCGTAGAAACCGGGCATAACAAAACCGCCCTGCTGACCATACTCCTGCACCAGCTCGGAGGTGCGATTCATGCTGAGCGTACCGTCGTGATGGAACGCCACGACCGTCGCGGCGTCCAGGAACGGCAGGGCCGGGGGCCCCGCCGCCCGGCGGGGGGGGGCCGTTTTGTATTCTCAGGACCGGCAGCCCCAGGTCCCCCGCCATCAGGCGAGCGGTGAAGTACTCGCCACGGCTCACGAGCTCCTCGGTAGAGTAGCCGCCCGAGCGGGCGCGCTCGGCAAAGGCCGCGAACTCCTCGCGGATGGGATAGGTGAGCTCCAACTCGTCAGCGATATCAAAATAGCGCTGGCCAATGTCCTCGAGCAGCTCCTCACACGACACGTGATACTTAACGTGCGCGTTAACCAGGTAGAGCAGGTCGGTCACCTTGGTGTCGCCCTTAAAGCGGCGGCCGCAGGCGGAAACCACCACAAAACGGCGGGCAGGGTCGGCATCGACGATGGCCTTGATCTTCTTGAAGTGTTCGGCGTCGGCGACCGACGAGCCGCCAAACTTGGCAATCTTAATCATGGGCTTGAGGTTACCTTTCTAAAAGCCTCTGCAAACCTGTTTTGCGCGCTCTGATACCATGGTTTCACCGATTGGGACCAAGGCATCCGAGGAGCAGTGTTATATGGGAACTTATCATAGTACACGAGGACGCACTTTATCGTGCTCAAGTAAGGTGGCAATCCGCACCGGCATCGCTCCCGACGGGGGTTTGTTTGTCTCGGACGAGCTCGGCACCCAGCAGGTCGATATCAGCTCGCTTGCAGATAAATCGTACTTTGAAATCGCTCAAGATGTGTTGGGAATGTTACTGAATGATTACACGGCCGAAGATATTTCGGCGTGTGTCGACGAGGCATACCGCGGCACGTTCGCGAGTGAAGAGGTTACGCCGCTCGTCAAACTCGACGCTGCGCCGGGCGCTGACGCCCCTCAGACCTATGTGATGGAGCTCTTTGGCGGTCCCACGAGCGCCTTCAAGGACGTCGCCCTGCAGATGCTCCCCCGCCTCATGGCCCGCACCTCTGCCAAGGACGGCGGAGCTGAGCGCATCATGATCGTCACCGCCACGTCGGGCGACACGGGCAAGGCCGCGCTCGCCGGTTTTGCTGACGCTCCGGGCACGGGCATCACCGTCTTTTATCCCGAGGGCAAGGTTAGCCGCGTCCAGAACCTGCAGATGTCCACGCAGGAGGGCGACAACGTCGCCGTGTGCGGCATCCGCGGCAACTTCGACGACGCCCAGAGTGCTGTCAAGCGCATCTTTGCCGATAAGGAGCTTGCCAAGCGCCTGGAGGCCGCCGGCACGGTGCTTTCGAGCGCCAACTCCATCAACGTCGGCCGCCTGGTACCGCAGGTCGTCTACTACTTTGCCGCCTATGCGCAGCTGCTGCGCGCCGGCGCCATCGAGGCCGGCGACGCCGTGGAGTTCTGCGTACCGACCGGCAACTTTGGCGATATCCTGGCCGGCTACTACGCCAAGCGCATGGGTCTGCCCGTCGCCAAGCTCGTCGTGGCGAGCGACAAGAACAACGTGCTTGCCGACTTCCTGACCACCGGCGTTTACGACCGTAACCGCCCGTTCTTCACGACCATCTCGCCGTCGATGGACATCCTTATTAGCTCCAATCTGGAGCGCATGCTGTACTTCCTGTCCGATGGCGACTGCGAGCTTGTTGCCGGACTTATGGAGCAGCTGGCGCAGACTGGTCGCTACGAGGTTCCTGCCGACCTGCTCGCAAAGATTCAGAGCGTCTTTGGCTGCGGTTGGGCCAGCGAGGACGAGGTCCGCACTGCCATCAAGAGCTGCTGGGATGCGAACGGCTACGTGATCGATCCGCATACTGCTTGCGGCTATCACGTCTTTGAGCAGGTCGCTCCCGCCGAGGGTGCCAAGGCCCGCGTGCTGCTTTCGACCGCAAGCCCCTACAAGTTCCCGCGCGCCTGCTGCGACGCCCTGGGCCTCGACGTTCCCGAAGATGATTTTGAGGCTATGCGTGTACTCGAGCAGGCCACCAACACGGTCGCCCCGACCCAGCTCGCCGAACTCGAATCCAAGCCCGTCCGCTTCGAAGACGTCTGCGACGTCGATGAGATGGCCAACTACGTAGAGTCTGCAGCAAAAAAGATGGCTTCCAACTAAAACCCCTTATAAGGCGCCGGCGAAAGCCGGCGCACCTTCTTTCATCAGACAACCCCCGGGATGATGACGAACGCGCACAGCGTGCCTGGCTGTTTAGTTCGTCGCGAGTTCCGCACGCAAAGGAAAGCACTTAATGTGCTTTCCGTCTTGCGCAGGACTGTAGA
>UROA01000147.1 GCA_900549355.1 uncultured Collinsella sp.
TCTTTGGTGCGGCACGTTCCCCTGGGCCGCCGAGCCGGACGGAGCCGTTGCCGCACCACCAAAGACGGCCGCGGGGACCTCGTGGTTCTCGGCAACCGCACCCTCGGTATCGATTGGCATCTGCGGCTCGTCGTCAAAGCTCGGGACGCCTTGGGGCTCCGCAGGCTCAGACGCAGCAGGCGCCTCGGCAACGGGCTCAGTGTCGGCGTCGGCAGGAGCGTCGCCCTCGGGCACATCCTCGGCCACGTCCTCGCCGTTCGCAGCGGCAACGGCCTCGTGCGGGTCCTTGCCCTCGGCCTCGGCACGCATGCCCAGCACCAGGTTGCGCAGGCCCGCGACCGTGCCTTCCACGTCGGGGGCCGGCTGGTCGGCGTGCAGGTACGCCCAGTCCATCATAAAGGTCGCCGACGACAGCGCGCCAATGGCCAACGCGTCATCGGGACACGAAAGCTCAACCTCAAAGACACGCTCGTCGTGCTCGCTCACGCGAGTGCGGCCGCACGAAATGCTGCCCGCAAGACCGGTCTCGTTCATGAGCTCGACCGTCACGTGCTCCAGCAGGTGACAAAGCTCGGTCTGGCCCATGCAGTCCTGGAACTCGCGACCCGAATCGCCTAGGCACAGGTGCTTGGCAATCGCCGGCACCAGGTAGTACACGCGCGCCGTGGCCTCGATATCCTCCGAGGTCATGAGCGGCATGCCGGGGTTCACCAGCACGTGCGCGCAAATCTTGTCCTCGCTGACGGTGACCTTAAGGATGTTGAACAGGCCTGCCATAACTCTCCCCTACTCTTCCTTGCCCTACTCGTCGCCATCGTGCGGATCCGCAGAGCCCGCGCCCGACGCCGCCGGCTTCTCTGCCGAGGACTCGGAATCCTTCTTATCGGTTTCGGCCGGAGCGATCACGCGAATGAGCGAGATGCGCTGGCCACGCATCGACTGTACCTTGAATTTGTACCCTGCGACCTCAAACACCTCTCCGATATCGGGCACCGAGTCACAAAGCTCCAAAATCCAGCCGGCGATGGTCTCATAATCATCGCTTTCCTCGAGCGGCCAACCAAGCTCAATCGCGTCATCGCACGAAAAACGCCCATCAACGAGCCACTCGCGGCGCGAAAGGCGCGTGAGATACTTGTTGTCGGGGTCGAACTCGTCCTCGATCTCGCCCACGATCTCCTCGACGATGTCCTCGATGGTGATGATGCCGGCCGTGCCGCCGTACTCGTCCACGACGACCACGATCTGGTCGTGCGAGGTCTGCATCTCGGACAGCAGCGGCAGGATGTCCTTGGTATCGGGCACAAAGGTGGCGTCGCGCAGGTAATCGGCGATGGGCTGGTCGCCCTTGCCGTCGAGCGCGGGCTGAATCAGGTCCTTGATGTGCGCGATGCCCGCGACGTTGTCGGGATCCTCGTGATACACCGGGATGCGGCTGAAGCCGGTCTGGCGCATGGTGGACAGCACGTCGGCGACCGTCTCGTCGTCCTCGCACATGGTGGTGTCCACGCGCGGAACCATGACCTCGCGGGCAACGGTGTCGCCCAGGTCAAAGATCTCGTGGATCATGCGCTTTTCCTCATCGAGCAGGTCGTCCTGCTCCGAGACCATGTACTTGATCTCTTCCTCCGAAACGTTCTGGCGGTCGTCGGCGCTCTTGATGCGCAGGATGCGGGCCAGACCATCGGAGCAAGCGCCGGTCAGCCACACGAGCGGACGGGCGATCTTTTGGAACACGGAAAGCGGTCCCACGACCTGCTTGGATACGCCCTCGGCGTTAGCGAGGCCGATGCGCTTGGGCACGAGTTCGCCAATCACGATGGACACAAAGGCGACGGCGACGGTGATGATGACCGGCGCCAGGCCGCGCGCGATGGCGGAAAGCGGCGCGATGCCAAAGCTCATGAGCCACGTGGCAAGCGGGTCGGACAGGCTCGTCGAGGCGACGGCGGACGAGGCAAAGCCCACGAGCGTGATGGCAACCTGGATGGTGGCCAGCAGCTGGTCGGAGTCGGCGGCCAGCTTAATGGCGTGCTCGGCGCGCTTGTCGCCTTCCTCGGCCTCGTGTTCCAACACGGCGCGCTTGGCCGTGGTGAGCGCCATCTCGGACATAGAGAAGTAGCCGTTGATGAGGGTCAGGACGAGCGTGGTAATAAGGGAGATGGTTATGTCCATCGGGAGTTTCTCGAACCTCCAAGATTCGGGACGTCGGATTAAAACGTTGGTGGCGGATACGGCAATTGCACTGGCGACCGAGCGGGGGCACGGGCGCTGGCGTGGTCGCTAGATTACGAAGAGGATCACCGCCATGAACTGGAAGATGCTGCCGGCGAGCACCCACAGGTGAAACACGCTGTGCAGATAGCGCACGTTTTTGGCGATATAGAACGGCACGCCCGCGGTGTAGCACACGCCGCCGACGGCGAGCAGGGCAAGTGCCACGGGGTTGAGCAGCGCCACGAGCTCGGGCAGCTTAAAGACGACGAGCCAGCCCATCAGCAGGTAGACCAAGCCGCTTACCCAGTGCGGCTGACGCTCGCGCAAAAAGCACTCGAGGGCGATGCCGATAATAGCGATGGCCCATACGGCAAAGAACAGCACAGCGCCGCCGTCGTTTGCGAGCGTGATGAGGCAAAACGGCGTATAGCTGCCGGCTATGAGCAGGTAGATGCAGCTGTGGTCGATGATGCGAAACACGCGCTTGGCGCGCGCGGGCTGAATCGCGTGGTAGAGCGTGGAGGCTAGGTATTCGAGGATAATGCTGACGCCATAGACAATTGCCGCGGCCATGTGGGCCGGGCCTCCGCCGCGCAGGGCGGCGAATACGATCAGGAGCACCAGGCCCGCGATACCCAGCAGGCAGCCGACACCATGGGTGACGGAGTTCATGATCTCCTCGCCCACCGTGTAGTGTGGAACGGCCGCGGTCTTGGGTCGCGGCTTAGAACTGTCGCTCGAATCGGACATGCCGGTTACATCCTCCAACGTAAAGAGTTCTCAACACTATATCAAAGCGTCTGGGTACGTGCGAAATTTGCACTATACGTGACCCTTTGTTTACCCATTCTTTGCCTGTTGACGCATCAACGGCGAACGTCCATAATGCGCTTGCATTAAATGTTGATGTATTAACATCTTATAGGAGAATACCGCATGGCCCAAAACGCACGTTCCCATCGAAAGCTCAAGATAGCCGGCGTCGTTGCGCTGGTGGTTGTCGTTGCGCTGCTCGGATTTGCCGGCAACTTTCTGTTTGACTTCGCGCTGAATCCCCGCGCGCCATACACCATGAAGATGATGCAGGATAGCAAGAACGACAAAGAAGGTGAGCAGCCGGATGCCGAGGATACCGAGGCGCGGGCATGGTTTAAAGAGAACCGCGAGAGCAGCAGCCTCACCGCGAACGACGGGACCGAGCTTGCCGCCTGGTATTTTGCTGCGTCGGAGAGCACGCACGACTACGCCGTCTGCCTGCATGGATATACCAACGAGCCCATCGGTATGGCCCGATACGTCAAGCGATTCCACGACCGCGGCATGAACGTACTCGCACCCGCCGCACGCGCCCACGAGCGCTCCGGCGGCGACTATATCGGCATGGGCTGGCCCGAGCGCCTCGATGTCGTCGCATGGATCGAGCGAATCGGTCAGGCTGACCCCGAGGCGCGCATCCTGGTCTTTGGCGAATCCATGGGTGCGGCAACCGCCATGAACGTCGCGGGGGAACCTCTGCCCGCAAACGTGAAATGCATTATCGAGGACTGCGGTTATACGAGTGTTTGGGACGAGTTTTCTCTGCAGCTCAAGAACGTGTTCGGCTTGCCCAGCTTTCCCTTGCTCGATGTAGCAAACTTGGTATGCAACGTGCGCGCGGGCTACGACTTTCATAAGGCGAGCAGCGTGGGGCAACTCAAACACGCGACGGTTCCCATGCTGTTTATCCACGGCGACCAGGACACTTTTGTGCCGTACGATATGCTCGACCAAAACTACGACGCGTGCGCCAGCAAGGTCAAGCAAAAGCTCACCATCCATGGCGCCACCCACGCCAAGAGCGCGCAGGTCGACCCCGAACTCTACTGGAACACGGTCGACAACTTCCTCGACGAGTATTTTTAGGCAAAAATCTCTTTACAAAAGGGGCTTGTTATGCAGGGTACCGATATACAGATGCTTCTTTCTGGGGATTTTTCTATAACTGCGATTACAAAATGCAGGGAGAGATTCGGATGCAGGTGCAGTGCGGAGAAGAAAATATAGAAATCCGCCTGGTGGAAGCCGGGAAAAACTGGTTTGCGTCGATGCCGGAATATGTGTTGCTGTATGATGGAACACCGGAACTGTCTGTGACAATCGGTGAAATCGGACAGATCCATGCACAGCCCCGTGTATTTCCGTTAACGGATCTGCCGGACCGGCCGGAAAAAACATTGCGTTTTCGAATCCGGGCACTGGCTGAAAATGGACGCAAGGGTGTATTACACCTGG
>UROA01000148.1 GCA_900549355.1 uncultured Collinsella sp.
TGCAGGCGCGGCGGCCTGAGCAGCAGCCACGCTCGCCGGCACGGCGCCGTTGGCAACCATGGCCTCCAGACGCGCCACGCGCTCGGCCAATGCCTCAATCGTTATATCAGCCTCGGGACGTGCCAGGCGCGTGCAGGCGATCTCGAGCACCAGGCGCACGTCGCTCGCACCCCTCATCTCCAAGGCGGCATCGTCGAGCACCGTCAGTATGCGAGCCAGGCGGTCGGCAGGATGCTCGCCAAAGGCAGCAAGCGCCTCGGCCTGCTCAGCACCGCCCTCAAACAGCTCGGCACGGGCACCGGCAACGCAGGCAACGTACACGTCGCGCACATGCGCCACCAGGTCGCGCGTCAGCTCCAGCAGGTCATTGCCCTCCTCGACCTGCGCACGGATCAGTCCATAGAGCTCGGCAACATCGCGATCGGCAATGGCGCGGGAAAACTCGCCCAGAATCTGGTCCGAAACCTCGCCCAAAAGCGAGCGGGCGTCGTCCGCATGCACAGAACCGTTGCCAAAGACGCTCAGCTGCTCCAGCGTGGAAAGCGCGTCGCGCATACCGCCCTTGGCATGGCGCGCCACAATGGCGAGTGCCTCGTCGTCGTAATCGAAGCCCTCCTGCTCGCACACGTAAGACAGGCGATGCTCGATATCCTCGTTGCCGATGCGGTGGAAATCGAAGCGCTGGCAGCGTGAGAGAATGGTCTCCAGAATCTTTTGCGGGTCGGTGGTGCACAGCACAAAGATCACGTGTGCCGGCGGCTCCTCAAGCGTCTTGAGCAGCGCGTTGAACGCCGCCGTCGTGAGCATGTGGACCTCGTCGATGATATAAATCTTGTACTTGCCGCGCACTGGGGCAAAGTTGACGGAGTTGATGATCTCCTCGCGCACGTTGTCCACGCCGGTACGGCTTGCGGCATCGAGCTCGTAGACATCGGGGTGGTTACCCTCGGCAATGAGCTCGCACTCCTCGCAAGTACCGTCGGGCATGCAGCCGCTTGCACCCTCGGCGCGCGCCGCCTCGGCATTGCGGCACAGCAGCGCCTTGGCCAGAATGCGCGCCATGGTGGTCTTGCCCGTGCCGCGCGGTCCGCAGAACAGGTACGCGTGGGACAGGCGTCCCTCGGTGATGGCGTGCTCGAGCGTCGAGACGATATGCTGCTGGCCCACCACGGAGTCGAAGGTGAGCGGGCGATACTTTCGGTACAACGATTCCATGGGTGCTCCCCCGGGTATACTGAGTCTTGTTGCCGCGACGGCCATGCGGTCGCACGGCATACTGCATTCATAATAACCCGTACGGCGAGCCCGCCGCGATAGGAGTCCAAAGAGCATGGCAGACGCAGAGAGCAACCTCGTTCCCTCCGAAGCAGCCGACCAGGTCGAGGTCGCGCTCGAGGAGCAGGCCGCAGCCGATGACGGCATCCTGTACCTCAACGAGTACCAGTACGAAAACGACCTGGTCACCGACTTCGCCCGCCTGGTCGCCTCGCCCAGGCGCCGTGGCTCGCTGTATGTCGCCGCGGCAATTGCCGCGCTCATCGGCATCGGCATGCTGGTGGCCGGCGGCAACTGGATCAAGTTCGGCGTCGTGTTGATCGTGTTCGGCGCCTTTTTGGCCTGGTGGAGCAAAAACCTGCACCACACCCTCGCCCGCGACTTTATCGATTCCGTCGAGGCCGACGAGTCCATGGGTGGCCGCTATCGCCGCGTCGCCGCCAACGAGGACGGCCTGATGGTTTGGGGCAAGAGCGGCAAGTCGCAGTTTTTCCCGTTTGAGAAGCTCGACCACGTGCTCGACGGCGAGCGCATCTTTGTGGCCATGTTCGCCGACCAGGGCGTGACGATCCCCAAGGACACCTTCGTCCGTGGCGATGCCGAGCAGTTCGGTCCCTTCCTTAAGGCGCGCATCAACAAAAAACTCCGCATCGAGACCAAGCGCAAGAAGATGAAGGCAGAAAAGGCCGCCGTCGAGGCCAAGCAGGGCGACAAGCCCCAGGAGACCAAGCGCAAGCAGAAGAAGAACAAGAAAAAGCGCTAAGGCCAAGCCAGGCAGGCAGCCTCGCATCCCGCTATCCTCCCCATGCACCCGAGCGTGCTACACTAGCAGCATCTATGCCACCGCGAACGGCTCTTAAGGAAGGCCGCGACCTGCCCGCCCCCCCCCCCGCCACTCGCAAACGAACTTTAAACGCACGAGGGTTGGCCATGCCGCTTTTCTCGCAACATACCGCCCGGTTCTCGCCGGACGTTCCCTTGGAGGGCACCAGCTCTCGCGAGCTGCTCAAGCGGTACCAGCCGCTCGGGACACTTGCGACCCGCGGTTTTGGCTCCATCGAGATCTGCCGCGACACGCACCTGCGCCGCCGCGTCGCCATTAAGCGCATCCCCCTTATCAACGGTGCCGGTATGCCCGCCAGCGACATCATGGATGTCCTGCGCGAGGCGCACACCGCCGCCATGCTTCAACATCCCAATATCGTGCAGGTCATCGACTTTACGCACGACACAGCCTATGCCTACCTGGTTATGGAATATGTCGATGGCATGTCGCTGGCCGAGTTTTTGCACCGCGTGGACGGCCACTCACTTACCTTTGACGAGGCCGCGGCCATTGCCGATGCCCTGGGCCAGGCGCTCACCTTCGCCCATAGCAATGGCGTACTCCACCTGGACATTAAGCCCGCCAACGTGCTCATCGACCACTCGGGCAATGTAAAGCTCACCGACTTTGGCATGGCGCGACTGTCGTCCGCCGGTGGCTTCGGCGGCTCGCGCGGCGGCACCATCGGCTACATGCCGCCCGAGCAGCTCGATATCGAGACCGGCACGGTCGATGAGCGCGCCGATGTCTTTGCCCTCGCCTGTGTGATCTACGAGGGCCTGTGCGGCAGCGCCCCCTTTATGGCGGCCACGCCCGCCGACTCGCTCGACCGCATCATCGGCGGCGCCACCTATCCCAGCGAGCTGATACCACACTTCCCCCCGGGAGCCGAGGCCGCGCTCATGAGCGCGCTCTCCCCCATGCCGCAGGACCGCCCCAACAGCATCGAGGCATTTTGCGACCAGCTCCTTGCCGGTCTGGGCAGCGTACGCGAGGGCCGTCGCAGCCTGGAACAAATGGTTGGCGAGCTTTCGGATGACGAGCAGGAGCTCGACGATATCGAGCCGTCGCACTACGAGGACGACGCCATCGAGATCGACCCCGCACTCGGCTGGGCGGGCACGCGCTGGAGCCATGCGCGCGACTACACCATGCGCGCTATCTCGGCGCTAACGTGCGGCACCTTTAGCTTTTTGCTGATGCAAACGGCCGGGGTCGCAGCGCTTCCCGGCCTGGTCATTGCGGCTATCGCAATCGGAGCGGCGGCCGGCCTGGCCCCCCAGATCGGCTCGGCCATCTCGGCTGTGGGCTTTTTGGTGCTCATGGCCAACGCCACCATGCAGGCGCAGGGCATCCTGTCGATGTTGCCCGTCGCGGTGATCTTTGCCGCTGCCATGTCCGGTTGGTGGATTGCCTGGGGTCGCACCGAGGCTGCCGCGAGCGCCGCACTCACCTGCGCACTCGCGCTTGGCTGTCTGACCGGTAATACCTTCCTGGCAGCTGGGGTCGCCTCCGGCGTCGCGTCATTTTTGCTCGGCCCGGCAAGCGCCGCCGCGGCAACGGGCATGGGCGCGCTTTTTGCCCGCCTGGCCACGGTCGCGCTTTCAGCCGGAGGCGTGCTGGGGCTCGGTAACGTTGCCGCAGCGCTGGGAGACCCGCTCCTTTGGGCTGCCTTTGTGCTGGTCGCGGCAACTGCCGCGGCGTCATCTGCGCTGCTCAATGCCCATGCCAAGCGTGCCGATCAGGGCTCAAACCTTGCCGCAATCGCCGCCATCATTGCCACCGGCATCGGCTGCTCAGCGGCGTCCTGTCTTGCACACCATATGGAAATTGCCAGCCTTGCAGCCGCGGTCATCGCCAAGGCGGCGGTTGCGGGAACCCTATCCTCTATAATCGTTGGGATATGCCTATATTTGCTCGGATACCAAAGAACCTATACGGAGAGTGATCTTTCGTGAACTTCCTGAACATCTTCGAGGACCACGTGGCCGGCATCTTCGGTGCCACCCGTGCCCCGTTCTCCTTTAAGAAGCTTGCCAAGCAGGCCGCTCGCGACATGGAGGATCAGACTCTGGTGATCAACGGCGTCAACACGGCGCCGGCACTCTATACCATCCTGATCGCCGCCGACGACGATCCCATGCTCGCCCCGTTCTACCCCGAGCTTTCGCGCGAGGTCCGCGAGTTTGTGAAGGCGCAGGCCGAAAAGCGCCGCTATGTCTTTGTCGGCGAGCCCCTCGTGCGCTTTATGATCGATCCGCAGCTGCGCGCCGGCAAGTTCTCGGTCTTTGCCGAGAACGTCGATGCCCCCACGCTCGGCCGCCTGTACGAAGAAGAGCGCGCCTATCAAAACGGCCTGGGCCAGAACAACTCCGCGACAAG
>UROA01000149.1 GCA_900549355.1 uncultured Collinsella sp.
TCACGCAGTGCCCTTGCGAATCGAAGGTGAATACTTTTCCGCGAAGTGAACGAGCAAAAACGAGCCCCCGAAGCATCGACACTTTTCACACTCCATTTCCTGCGGTTTCGCCAAGTTTTTCCTGCAGTTTTAGCGTCAAAAAGTGTGGATGCTTCGGGGGTCCAAAATAGGTCGTTCACTTCGCGGAAAAGTATTCACCTTCGTTTTCGCGCAGACACGAATCCGGCCGCCACAACGCAAAACGGGGCCTGCGCGCAGCGCAAACCCCGTCGTGAGAGGCTATTCCCGGTATATTAGTACTGCTCGATGCCCATGTAGCGACGAACCTCGGGGCTGTGGTCGAAGACCTTGCCGCGGGCGGCGCGCAGCTCGCAGCTCATGTTGTAGAAGAAGATCGGCTCCAGGTACGAACGCACGCTGGCAGGTACCTCGCCCACGCCGTACTCGAGCGCGTCGAGCACCATGATCGTGTCGGTGTGCGTGTTGAGGAACGCAAGAGCGCGCTCCTCCATGGGGCGGCACTCGCCCGCGCCAAGCTGCACAAAGTAGAACACGCCGGGCTCGGTGGTTTCGAACGGGCCGTGGAAGTACTCGCCGGAGTGGATGTAGCAGCAGTGCTGCCACTGCATCTCCATGAGCGAGCAGATGGCCATGGCGTAGGTCTGGCTAAAGTTGGGGCCGGAGCCCAGGATATAGAAGAACTTATGCTGCTGGCAGAGCTCGGCAAAGCGGGCGCCCAGCTCGGCGTTGACCTTCTCGCGGGCGGCGGGCAGCAGCGCATCCATCTGCTTGAGGCCCTCGTACATGTCGGCGAGCGCCTCGTAGCCTTCCTGCTGGTCGAGCAGCTCGGCGGCGATCAGAGCGCCGATGCCCTGAGGCACCTCGGCCTGCGGCACGCCCTCGCCCCACGGGTAGACCCAGGTGGTCCACTTGCCGTTGTCGATCTTGGAGCCCTCGCAGTCGGTCATGGCGACGACCTCGGCGCCGGCAGCCAACGCCATCTCGCAGCCATCGACGACCTCCTGCGTGTTGCCACTGTGGCTGCAGGCAATAACGAGCGACTTCGGCCCTAGGCTCTTGGGGGCCATCAGGCAAAACTCGCGTGCCGTGTAGACCGTCGAGGTAAACGTGGTGGCCTCGCGCTTGAGCAGCTCGTTGGCCGGCATCAGGTCGATCATCGAACCGCCACAAGCGATCCAAAAGACATTCTCGATCTTGCCCTTGCGCTCGATGATTTCCTGAACCAGATCATGTGCGTTCATCCTGATGTTCCTCCTTGTGGGGCGGCTTTGAGCGACGGCAGCTCGTACCTGCTGTCGTTCTATGTTGTCCTATTTATAACACGTGCAACAACGCCCGTGAAGTCATCTCGGCAAATTTGTTCTATGTTGTTCTATCTGTGGATGTTAGATGTCGAAGACGTAGCGCGAGCCCACGATCTTTTGGCGGCCGAGCAGCAAGGGGCGCTCGTCCTCATCGGTAAAGTACGCCTCCATATAGAAGAGCGGCTCACCGACCGGCACCTCCAACAGCGGGGCCGCCTGAGCATCGGCAAGCGCAATCTCCACGGTGCAGGGGTCGGACTTGAGCGGCGCGCGACCCGAATGCTCGGCAACGAGCGCAAAGATGGAATTGTCCGTGAGGTCCTTGTCGGCAAGCGTCTGCAGGTAGGGATGGTCGGCGAGCACAAAGGCGTTGTTCTCGAGCATGACGGGGATGCCATCGGCCGTGCGCACGCGTTCGACCACGATAAGCTCGCAGCCGGGCTCCGCGCCAAAGAACGCCGCATCCTCGTGCGTCGCCGCGACCACCGTGCGCGACACCAGACGCGCACCCGGCACCATGTCGTTGGCAGCACAACCCTCAGTAAAGCTCTGGACGTCACCCTTCTGGCGAATCTTGCGCTTGAGCTTGGGAGCGCACACAAAGGTGCCCCTCCCCTGCTGGCGGTTGAGATACCCCGCGCGTGACAGCTCCTCGATGGCACGGCGCACGGTGATGCGCCCCACGCCATAGGACTTCGCGAGCTCCATCTCGGAAGGAATGCGCGAGCCGGCCACGTACACGCCGCGCGCGATCTCGCCCTTTAGGTCGTCCATGACCTGCTGGTACAGTGGCACGGCGGACACCTCGGCGCGCTCGGAACGTTCGGTCTTGCTATCGGCTACCATCGTTACGCTCCATCCCGCGCATGCTCGGACTCAAACTCTTCAATCGCCGCCATAAACTGCTCGCCAAAGGCGTCGGCCTTTTTCTCGCCAATGCCGTTGACCTGGATCAGCTCGTCGCGTGTCTGCGGGCGCAGGCGGCACAGGCCGCGCAGAGCCTTGTCGGAAAAGACCATGTACGGCGCCATCTCCAGCTCCGTCGAGATCTCCTTGCGCAGGGCACGCAGGCGCTCGAACAGCTCGGCATCGTCGCCAACGCGCGGGCGCTGATCCATCTCGGCCTCCTCGCGCAACAGATCGACGGCGCGGCGGGCGCGGGCCGAGGCCTTGCGCTTGGACGCGCGACGCTTAACGGTAAAGGCGAACGCCTCGTCCTCGACCTCGCTGGCACGCGGACCCAGCCCCACGACCGGGTACTGCCCCTGCGAGGTGGCCAGGGAGCCGCGACCGCACAGCTGGCCGATGATGTCCTTGATGCGCCCGACCGATTCGCTCGACAGCTCACCGTAGCCGCGGTCCTCGTCCAGACGCATCTGGCGAATGCGCTCGGTGTTGCCGCCGTGAAGCACATCGGCGATGAGCGACTTGCCAAAGCGCATGGGACGCGTGGCCACATAACGCACAGCGGCGCGGGCCATATCGGTGACATCCTCGACCTCGAACTGCGTGAGACAGTTGCTGCAGTTGCCGCAGCCCTCGGCGTCGTCTGCCGTGCCGCCCGCGGCGGGGGGCCCACGCCCCGGCGCGGGGGCGGGCCGCTGCCGCATGCTCGGTCGCGGCCTCGTCACCAAAGTAGCGCAGCATGTATTCGCGCAGGCAGCCGGTGGTATTGCAGTAGCCCTCCATCTGGCTGAGCAGGCGGTATCGATTCTGGAGCGCCCACGCGCGTTGCTCGTCGTCGAGCGCCTCGTCGGCAGCATCGCCGCGGTCGATCAAAAAGCGGCGCATGCGAAAATCATTGCCGTTCCACAGCAAGTGACAGCTGGCCGGATCGCCATCGCGGCCAGCGCGGCCCGCCTCTTGGTAGTATGCCTCGATACTCTCGGGCACGTTGTTGTGAATCACGTAGCGCACGTTGGGCTTGTCGATGCCCATGCCAAAGGCGTTGGTGGCAACCATCACCTGAATGTCGTCGTCGATAAAGGCACGCTGGCTCTGGCGGCGAGCGTCGTTGCCCATGCCGGCATGGTAGCGGCCGACGCGAATGCCGCTGGGGCTCAGTGCCTCGGCAAGCTCCGCGGCCAGCGCGTCAACCGTCTTGCGGGTCGAGCAATACACGATGCCGCTCTCGCCCGAATGCGCGATCACGTAGTCGCGCACCCAGGCGGTCTTGGCCTTGTCGCCCATCTCTTCGCAACCAAAGTAGAGGTTCTTGCGATCAAAACCCGTCACCACGGTCGCTGGGTTTTGCAGGCCGAGCATTTGCTGGATATCGGCGCGCACGCGCTCGGTCGCCGTGGCGGGAAAGGCCGCCACGGTGGGACGCTGCGGCAGGGAATCGATGAACTCGCGAATCTGCAGGTAGGCGGGGCGGAAATCCTGGCCCCATTGGCTTACGCAGTGGGCCTCGTCAATGGCCACGAGCGGCACGCCGATGCCGCCTTCGGCCGCAGCTTCCTGCGCAAAGGCTAAAAAGCGCGGCTCGAGCAGACGCTCGGGCGCCACGTACATAAGCTGGTAGCGGCCCTCGCGCGCCCGCTTGAGGACGGTGTTTTGCTGGGCCGGAGTAAGGCTGGAGTTGAGATAGCTGGGTCGCGCACCCGCCGCGAGCAATGCACGGGTCTGGTCCTCCATAAGCGACAGCAACGGGCTCACCACAAAGGTGATGCCGGGCAGCATGAGCGCGGGCACCTGGTAGCAAATGGACTTGCCGGCACCCGTGGGCATAACGCCCAGCGCATCGCGACCGGCAAGGATCGCATCGACCATGCGGTCCTGTCCCGGGCGAAACGAGGTGTAGCCAAAATAGGCGCCGAGCGTGTCGAGCGCCATCTGCTGCATGCTATCGGTCATGGTTTCCTAACGTTCAAGTCATCTGCCGCCGATTATACGCCGCCACGCGGACAGCAGCACACGGCCGCCGCCCAGACTAGTCGTTTAAGAACGCCCCCAACGGCTAATCTCTTGACAAGCGCGGAATTATCGTAGGTTGAGCATAAGTCAGACACTATGACCCAATCCAGGGGCACGGAAACGACAGGAGCCCCCGCTCGT
>UROA01000150.1 GCA_900549355.1 uncultured Collinsella sp.
GGTATGTGCGATACGGCTCGTTAGTAACCCTGGCCGTAGCCCTGACCCTGGCCCTGCTGGCCTAGCAGCTCCTCCAGGTACTGGCGCAGCTGCTCGTCGGTAATACCGCCGTTGCCGGTGTCGGTCGAACTGTCGTCCTGCTGCTGGTTCTGCAGCTCCTCATCGGAGCCCAGCTCAACCGTGACCTTCTTCTCTTCCTTGCCGCGCATGAGCGTGATCTCGACCTTCTCGCCCACCTCGTGGCTGCGCAGTGCGATGATCAGGCCATCGGCGCTCGTGATCTCGTCGTCACCCAGCTTGGTAATGACGTCGCCCTCCTGAATGCCGGCCTTGGCAGCAGGACCATCCTCAACGACGCTCGCCACGTACGCGCCGCTATCGGTGCTCAGCTTGTTGGTGCGGGCGTTGAGCGCATTGACGCTCGAAAGCGTAGCGCCCATGTACGGATGCACCGGCGTCTTGCCGTCGATAATCTGGTCGGCAATGTTCTTGGCATAGTTGACCGGAATGGCAAAGCCCACGCCCGAGCTGGAGCCCGAATAGCTCTCGATGAGCGAATTAATGCCCACAAGCTCGCCATTGTCGTTAACGAGCGCGCCGCCGGAGTTGCCCGGGTTGATGGCGGCATCGGTCTGGATCATGTTGGCATAGATAGTGTTGCCGCTGGTAGAGCTCATAGCCGTGGAGCGATACAGCGCCGACACAATACCCGTGGAGACGGACTGCTCGTTGCCGAACGGCGAGCCGATCGCCATGACCCACTCGCCCACGTTGAGCTTGGAGGAATCACCAATCTCGATCGGCGTGAGCTTGGAGGCATCGGCATCCTTGAGCTTGATGACGGCCAGGTCGCTCGAGGCGTCGTTGCCCACGAACTCGGCCTCGTAGGTGGTGCCGTCATCCATGGTAACCACGTACTGGTCATAGCCGTCGACCACGTGGTTGTTGGTGAGGATGTGGCCCTCGGTATCGAGCACCACGCCCGAACCGACGCTGCCCGAGTTGTCCGACTCGTCGGCAGACTGCGAAAGCGAGCCATTCTGGCTGCCGCTCGAAGTGGCGGTGATGGAAACCACGGAGGGCAATGCCTTGGCAGAAACGGCCTCGGCCAACGTGGTGTCCTCGGAGTCGATGGTGATCTTTTGCGTCGACGAACCCGAAGCACCCGCCGTCACGGCATTCTTTCCGCCGCCGATATCGAGCGTGCCGCTCATAATGAGCGCAATGACCAGCAGGGCGCCGCAGGCGCAGCCGGCAAGCGCCGTAATAAAGATCGGCAGCTTTTTGGTCTTGGTTTTGACCACCGTGTGCTTGTTTACAACCTGCTGACCGCCCAGCGGCTGGCCGGTCTGCGTGTCGTAAGCCTGCACGTAGGGAATGTGGCTGCCGGCAGGCGTCGACTCCACCTGCACACGCGGCTGCTGCTGTGTCTCGCCGGCGTGACCCGCATCCTGGGGGCGCTGGGAATCGTTCTCGCTCATGGCTGCGATCCTTTCGTCAAATAACCAAAGGCCCGCCAAACATGTGGCGGGCCATCATTGTTCACGTTGAGTTGTACCCCAATATGCGGGCGAACGTGTATGAGAACGCAATCTTTTAGGAAGGCTTAAGTTCTGCTGCAGATTCGAGAGGAACCCGCACCTGCGTCAAGACCACCACAAAGGTGCCTGTCCCCTTTGTGGTGGAAATCTAGTCCTTAAACAGATAGCCCACGCCGCGGACGGTGGTGATGTGTGCCGCGATCTGCGGGCCCACCTTGGAGCGGATGCGTCGGATGTGCACGTCGACGGTGCGCGTGCCGCCGCAGTACTCAAAGCCCCACACGCGGTGCAGCAGCACCTCGCGGCTGTAGGCACGGTTGGGGTGCGTTGCCAAAAAGCTCAGCAGCGAGTACTCCATCAGCGTCAGGTCGATGGGCTCGTTATCGAGTGTCACCTGGTAGGTTGCCAGGTTGATCTCGAGGTTATCGATATTGAGCACATCGTCGGCGGCGACGGTCTCCTCCTCGCCCATCAGGCGCTGCGCACGAGCCTTGAGCTCGTTGGGCGTCGCCGTGGGGCATACAAAGTCGGCATGCGCGTGATTCGGCAGGCGCAGGGTGCCAAGGGCCTCATCGTCGACGATCACCAGCATGGGGACGCCGCCACGATCGTCAAGCCACTTGGCAATCTGATCGATGCGGTCGCTGCGAATGCCGTCGGAATCGAGGATCAGCAGGTCAAAGTCGTGCGCCGCAGTCGGCGAATCGGGGGTTGCCAGGCTCACCTCGACACCCAGGGTGGTCGTCAAGCTGCGGGCAAACTCGTGGAAGCGCGTCGTGCGCGCCATGAACAGGGCACTCTTTTCGGACATATCGGCCTCCAAAGAAATGAGCTCAATCGTACTGGAACAAGCCAGCGCGATTAGGAGTTCGCCAGGTAGTGCTTGATCTCCCACTCGGTGATCGTAGACTCAAACTTATGCCACTCGTTGCGCTTCTTTTTGAGGAAGAAGCTGTGGATGTGCTCGCCGAGGGCATCCTTCATAAACTGCGAGTCCTCAAACACGTCGAGCGCCTCTTTGAGCGAGCGCGGCAGCGGCGTGTAGCCGGCCTCGAGCATCTGACGGTCGGTAAGCTTGAGCGTCTCGGCCGTTGCCTCGGGCGGGAGTTCTAGCTTGCGCTCGATGCCGTCGAGACCAGCCGCCAGCGTGACGGCGTTGACCAGGTACGGGTTGGCCATGGGGTCGGGACTGCGCAGCTCGATGCGCGTGGACAGCTGCTTGCCAGGCTTGTAGACCGGAATGCGGACCATGCTCGCGCGGTTGCGCAGGCCCCACGTGGCGTACTGCGGCACGGAGTCGCCGCCCGTGGTGATGCGCTTGTACGAGTTGACCGTGGGGTTAGTGATGGCGCTGATCTCGCGCGCGTGCGCCAAGATGCCGGCCATGTAGTGCTTGGCGATATCGGAGAGGTGATACTTCTCGTCGTCCTCGCCCCAAAAGACGTTGTTGCCGTCGTGGTCGAATAGCGACTGGCACAGGAACATAGCGCTGCCGTCCTCGCCCGCCAACGGCTTGGGCATAAAGGAGGCGTGGCACCCGCTCTCGTAAGCTTGCTGCTTAATGATGAGTTTGGCCGTGGTGATGGCGTCAGACATGCTCAGGGCCTCGGCGTGGCGCAGGCTCATGCCGTGCTGCGAGCGGCCGGCGGCGTGGAAGGTGTACTCCACGGGCACGGACATCTTCTCGAGCGTGAGGACCGTGTTGCGGCGCAGGTCGCGAGCGGCATCGCTCACCGAAAGATCGAAGTAGCCCACGTTGTCGAGCGGCTCGGGGGTGTGCTCGTCGGGGAAGTAGTAATACTCCAGCTCGGCGCCCACGTTGAGCAGATAGCCAGCCTTCTCGGCCTTGCGGAACATGCGGCGCAGGGCATCGCGCGGGTCGCCGGCAAAGGGCTTACGGTCGGGGGTGCACACATCGCAGAACACGCGGGCAACGCCGTTATGGCTCGGGCGCCACGGCAGAATCTGGAAGGTCGAAGCATCGGGGAATGCGAGCATGTCGGCTTCCTCGGGCGTAGCAAAGCCCTCGATGGCGGAGCCGTCAAAGCCAATACCCTCCTCAAAAGCGACCTCGAGGTCCTCGGGGCTAATGGCAAAGTTCTTGAGGCGGCCGAGAATGTCAACAAACCACAGACGCACAAAGCGGATGTCACGCTGCTCCACGGAGCGGAGTACGTAATCGATGTTCTGCTGGTTCATGTCGCTCCCCTTTCTTTCGGGCGGGTTTCGACTGGTCTATATCGCAGATACTATCGCAGAAAAATGTTTCCGCAGGGTTAAAGCGTATCAAGCGCTCAAAAAACGTGTGCGAACAGGCCGTTGCGAACGAGCGGTTAGCGCGAGGTTGAGGCGCGGTGTTCGATGTGGCCGGGGATCTCGATGCGTTTGGGCGCCAGCTTTGCGGCCTCGCCCACCGTGGTGGTGACGACGTCGATGCGCTCGGACAGGCGCTCGACCACGCGCTCGGCAATGGTGAGGGTGTCCTGCGCGGCCGTGGTCACGCCGCCAAAGAGCACATGGTTCCAGGGGTAGTCGTCAAACGTCGCGATCTTGAGGCCAGCCGGCAACGAGGGCCCCAGCTGTGCCAGCGCCTCGGTCAGACGCAGGAAAACCAAGCCGTTGACAGCAATGAGGCCGAGCTTTTTACCTGCATAGCCGCGGATGGTCTCGTCCAGGCGGCCGACGCCCGTGGCGCCCCCGTCGGCCAAGGTGATAACCTCGCCGGCAAGGCCGCGGTGCGAAAGCTCGTCGGCAAAGGCCTCGGCGCGCTCGCGACGGACGGGGCTGTCGTCGCTTGCCTCGGTGAGCAGGCACAGGCGCTCGCTGCCAGCGGCGGCGA
>UROA01000151.1 GCA_900549355.1 uncultured Collinsella sp.
AATGCTTGGTGTAGCCGATCAGGTCGCGACGGCCAGCCTTTTCCAGCGCCTCGCGTACCAGCTTGTAGTTCTCGGGCTTGCGATACTGGATGAGCGCGCGCTGCATGGCCTTCTCGTGCGGGTCGCGCGCCACATAGATCGGTTTCATGGTGCGCGGGTCCACGCCGGTGTAGTACATGCACGTCGACATGGTGGACGGTGTGGGGTAGAAGTCCTGCACCTGCTCGGGCATGTAGCCCATGTCACGCACGGCTTCGGCAAGGTCCACGGCTTCCTTCATGGTCGAGCCGGGGTGGCTCGAGATCAGATACGGCACCACGTACTGCTTGAGTCCGTATTCGCGATTCAAGCGTTCAAATTTACGGCAGAATGCGTCGTAGACAGCTCGGCTCGGCTTGCCCATCACGGACAGTACCGCGTCGCTCACGTGCTCGGGCGCTACGCGCAGCTGGCCCGAGACATGGTGTTCCAGCAGCTCGCGTAAAAACTCGTCCGAGGCATCGGCCATGGTGTAGTCAAAACGGATGCCGCTGCGCACGAAGACCTTCTTGACGCCCGGCAGCTGGCGCAGGTCGCGCAACAGCTGCGTGTAGCCGCTTTCGTCGACCACCATGTTCTTGCATACGCTCGGCCACAGACAGCGCTTGTTCTTGCACACACCGTGCTTGAGCTGCTTGTCGCAGGCGGGGCGGCTAAAGTTGGCCGTTGGTCCACCCACGTCGTTGATGTAGCCCTTAAACTCGGGATCGCGCGTGAGCAGCTCGGCCTCGCGCATGATCGAGTCGTGGCTGCGCATCTGCAACACGCGGCCCTGGTGGAAGGTGAGCGCGCAAAACGAGCACTCGCCAAAACAGCCGCGGTTGGAGCTAATGGAAAACTTGATCTCAGCAAAGGCTGGCACGCCGCCTGCCGCGTCGTAGTCGGGATGCCAATCGCGTGCGTAGGGGAGTTCGGCAACCTCGTCCATCTCGTCGGTGGTGAGTGTTGCCGACGGCGGGTTCTGCACCACGTACACGCTGTTGGGATATGGCTCTACCAGGCGATGCCCGGTGATGGGGTCCATATTCTGCTGCTGCACGTTAAAGCTGCGGGCGTAGTTGAGCTTGTCAGCGGCAAGGTCGTCCCAGCTGGGCAGCAGGTCGTAGTCGTAGACCTCGTCGAGCGAGCTGGTGCGGTAGACGGTGCCATTGATATAGGTGATCTGATCGACGGGCAGCCCCGCGTCGAGCGCGTCGGCGATCTCAACGATCGCGTGCTCGCCCATGCCGTAGATGAGGATGTCGGCGCCCGAGTCGAGCAGCACCGAGCGCTTGAGCTTGTCCTGCCAGTAGTCGTAGTGGGCCAGGCGACGCAGGCTTGCCTCGATGCCACCGATAATGATGGGGGCGTCCTTAAACGTCTGGCGGATGAGGTTGCCGTAGACCGTGACGGCGCGATTGGGACGGCGCCCCTCCTCGCCACCGGGGGTATAGGCGTCGGTGTGGCGGCGATGCTTGGTCACCGAATAGTGGTTGACCATGGAGTCCATGTTGCCGGCACTGACGAGAAAGCCTAGGCGCGGCTCGCCGAGCACGGTGATGCTGGCGGGGTCGGTCCAGTCGGGTTGGCAGATGATGCCCACTTTGTAGCCGTGCGCGTCGAGGACGCGGCTGATGATGGCCATGCCAAAGCTGGGATGGTCCACGTAGGCGTCGCCGCAGATGTAGACAAAGTCGCACTGGTCCCAGCCGCGTGCATCCATGTCGGCTCGACTGACGGGGAGGAATTTATCGCGGCCCGGGCGCCAGGGGCGCGTGGGCGCTGCTGGGGTATGCGTGGTGTGCCCACCCTGCGCCTTACCGCCGCGCTTTTGCTGCTGGCCCTGTTTGCCCTGCTGACTGCGCTGGTTGTTCTGAGCGTGCTGAGGCTTTTTTGCCACGATCCCTCCCGGTGTTTGTATGCTGCACGTAATTGTAACCAGTCTTTTTGGGACGGGGCTAAAAAGACTGGTGGAGTACACGAGCCGGCGGATCGGCGTGTCGATGCGGGTGCCGGCGCCGCGCCCGCCGTTTGTTTCCAGACTGTGTATCTGCGCGTTGGAGAACCCGTCTCGCGCGCACGCCATGTTGTCAATGGGTTACAGTATGAACGGCGGCTATGTTTCCGCCAACGCACGAGAGAGTCGTCAACAAGGAGGATGCACGACGATGCAGCGTGCCAAACAGATATCGGAGTCTATTGAGCTGGGCATCATCTTGGCGCTCGCCGGTGGCTTTATGGACGTCTATTCGTACATTGGGCGCGATCATGTTTTCGCCAACGCGCAGACAGGCAACATCCTGCTCGTGGGCGTGAGCATCTCGGAGGGCAACTGGGCACTTGCGGGACGCTACTTCTTCCCCGTGGTGTCGTTTGCCGTGGGCATTATGCTTGCCGACCTGGTGCATGAGCGGTTTGGCAGCGTGATTCACTGGCGCCAGGTAACGGTGTTCTTTGAAGCTGTCATCTTGCTGGGCGTGAGCTTTATCCCGGGCGGCAATTTCAATCTGCTCGCCAACTGCCTCACTTCGTTTGCCTGCGGTATGCAGGTAGAGAGCTTCCGCAAGATCCACGGTCACGGCATCGCTACGACCATGTGCATCGGCAACTTGCGCAACGCGCTGCAAAACGTGGACGATTACATCATCACCCACAGGCGCGGCTTTTTGGAAAACGGCCTGCTGTACTTTGGCGTGATCTTTACCTTTGTGTTTGGCGCCGTGTTGGGCAACTGGTGTATTGAGCACATGGGCCTGCACGCCATCGTCGTGGCGAGCTTGCTGCTGTTTGTCGCGTTTGCCATCATGTTCATCGACCGCGAGCGCGACTTGCGCTTACGCTGGAAGGTTGCGGCCGAGGCTTGGAAAGAGGGCTGCCGAAAGTAACCGAATGCGGCAAAGGGGTTGTCCCTTTGCCGCAATATTTTTCATCATCTGTTGAAACGCTTTAACAGTATTGACGTTCTCACGCGTTTTTTGTTTCAAAAGCGTTAGGATGGGACTCATAGCGTGGGGCGTAATGGATGCCCCGCACACGATGGGAGGCTATCAATGGCTAATCGTTTCGTTCTCAATACCATCTCTTATCATGGTTCCGGCGCCATCAAGGAGATCCCCGGCGAGCTCCAGCGTCGCGGCTACAAGAAGATCTTCGTCTGCTCCGACCCCGATCTGGTCAAGTTTGGCGTTACCGCTAAGGTGACCGATGAGCTCGATGCCGCCGGCATCGCTTGGAGCCTCTACTCCGAGATCAAGCCCAACCCCACTATCCAGAACGTCAAGGACGGCGTCGAGGCCTTCAAGGCCGCCGAGGCTGACGCTATCGTGACCATCGGTGGCGGCTCCTCCATGGACACCGCTAAGGCCATCGGCATCATCATCAACAACCCCGAGTTCGCCGATGTCCGCAGCCTCGAGGGCGTTGCTCCCACTAAGAACCACGCCGTGTTCACCATCGCTGTGCCGACGACCGCCGGTACCGCCGCCGAGGTGACCATCAACTACGTCATCACCGACCCCGAGAAGGTCCGCAAGTTCGTGTGCGTCGACACCAACGACGCCCCCGAGGTCGCCGTCGTCGATCCCGACATGATGGCCTCCATGCCCGCCGGCCTGACCGCTTCCACTGGCATGGACGCTCTGACCCACGCCATCGAGGGCTACACCACCAAGGGCGCTTGGGAGCTCTCCGACATGTTTCACTTTGAGGCTATTAAGCTGATCAGCGAGAACCTGCGTGACTCCGTCGCCGAGGCCAAGTCCGGTCAGCCCGGCTCCGGTCGCGAGGGCATGGCCCTTGGTCAGTATGTCGCCGGCATGGGCTTCTCCAACGTTGGCCTGGGCATCGACCACGCCATGGCTCACACCCTGTCAGCTCACTACGACACCCCGCACGGCGTCGCTTGCGCCATGCTGCTGCCGATCGCCATGGAGTTCAACAAGCCGGTTTGCGCTGAGCGCCTGGCCAAGGTTGCCGTTGCCATGGGTGTTGACACCACGGGCATGAGCACCGACGAGGCTGCCGACGCCGCTATCGCCGCCGTCAAGCAGCTTTCCGCCGACGTGAATATCCCGCACGTCTGCGAGGCCATGAAGGCTGACGAGATCGAGGTCCTGGCCAAGGACGCCATGGCCGACGCTTGCTTCCCGGGTAACCCGCGCGAGGCGACGCTCGACGACGTCATCGAGCTCTTCAAGAAGATCTGCCCGGCTGCCTAACTTGGTTCGGCGGACCCCTGCCCGTTAGCCCCACAATCTTTCCGCAGGACGGAGGAAGCCCCCGCCGCACGAAGTGCGCAGCGGGGGTTCTTTCATGTCCGAGGACG
>UROA01000152.1 GCA_900549355.1 uncultured Collinsella sp.
GGCCCGTGGGTTATACCCTAAGAGCAAACCACCCTTTTTAAGGGTGGTTCTGATTAAAGGAGCGTTGAAGCGTGAAAACGGGTATTTCGATTTATCTTTCCAGCCCTCTGCAGGATATTGAGCGGACGATTGAACATGGTGCCGCGGCGGGTGCGCGCTATGCGTTCACCTCGCTGCATATTCCCGAGGATGGGGGAGCGGCGTATGCCGATAAGGTCCGTCATGCGCTGTCGCTGCTTTCCGCCCGCGGCATTGCGCTCATTGCCGATGTGGGGCCTCGCACGTGCGATTTGCTCGGGCTTGAGCGCATCGAGGACCTGCGCGATCTGGGGTTGGAATACCTTCGTTTGGACTATGGCTTTAGCGCCCAGCGGGTCGCGGAGCTGTCCGGTGTATTTCACATTGTGGTCAATGCATCGACGGTGAGTTCTGATGAAATCGCATCGTGGCGTGAGGCCGGTGCCGATGTGACTCGTTTTGCCGCCTGCCACAATTTTTACCCCAAGCCTTATACCGGTTTAGCTCTGGAGGACATTGCTCGGGTGAATCTTCGTCTTGCGGCGCTTGGATTCGAAATCATGGCTTTTGTGCCGGGTGATGCTAACGTTCGCGGGCCGGTATTCGAGGGACTGCCGACGGTCGAGGCGCAGCGCGGTCGCGCGTCAAAGGTTGCTCTCAATATGCTTGAGCTTGCACATGGCGCCGATTGCGACATTGTGTTGGTCGGCGACCCCGATCTTTCCGATGCGGGCTGGGCACAGTTTGCTCAAGTTTCCGCCGGATACGTGGACCTGCAATGCGAGCTTGAGCCCGGGTATGCCTATGTGCGCGGGCAGATTCATCACGACCGGCCCGACTCGAGCGTCCTCATCTTTAGGTCTCAGGAGTCACGTACGACGCTTAAGCCGGATTCCGTGTCGACGGATGCCGGAGCCGGCCTGCCGCGAAAGGCGGGGGCGATCGCTGTGAGCAATAGCGGATATGGGCGCTACGAAGGCGAGCTTGAGATTGCGCGGGTCGATCTTCCCGGTGACGAGCGCATGAACGTTGCGGGCCATATCACGCCCGAAGCAATGGAGCTGCTGCCGTTTATCAAGCGCGGATTCGGGGTACGGTTCGTTTAACGTGTGACCCGCGGGCTACAATTGGCCCATCATACGAAGGCGCCTCGTGTGGCGTGTGCCTGCGTTGGCCGATCTATATTCGGAGGATTCCCATGACCGTACTGTTTGTTGAATATCCCAAGTGCTCGACCTGTAAGAAGGCCAAGGCATGGCTGGACGAACATGAGGTAGAGTATATCGATCGCGATATCGTTTTGGACAATCCCACGGCTGATGAACTTGCGACCTGGATTGCTCGTTCGGGGCTGCCGGTGCGGCGCTTCTTTAATTCGTCGGGCATGAAATATCGAGAGCTGGGCCTGAAGGCGCGTCTGGATGCGGGCATGACGGATCGGGAGTGCTACGAGCTGCTGGCGACCGACGGCATGCTGGTCAAGCGTCCGCTGCTGGTGTGCGACGACTTTGCGATTCCCGGCTTTAGGGAATCGGCTTGGGCCGAGGCGTTGCTGTAGCGGCTGCGGAAAGTGCGTCCCGGAATTCGCTTCCAGAATGGGATGCACTTTCCCAAAGTGGCCGGTTGCGGAAAGCACGTCCCATTCTGAGCTTCGATTGCGGGACACGGTTTCCGGTTGAGGGCTCAACGGGAAAGTGGGGACCAGTTTGAGCTTGAAATCTGGGACGCACTTTCCGCCGGCGGGCCTGCTCCAGTCAGTCCGCCAGCTGTGCCCATTCGTGCGGATCGTAGACCTTTACGTGTTTGTTGGGCTTGCCGCTCCAGTACTCCTCGTCCATAAAGGGCAGATATGCCTGAACGCCGGGGCAGATAAAGGGAATCCGCTGCTGTTGCAGTCGCTCGCGCTGGCGCTGCTCCAGGTGCGCCTCGGATATGACGGTCGGCATGCCGGACAGCTCGACGAGGCTTGCCTGGATTCGCTTAAGGTCGGGGAGTCCCGCGTGCCATGACATCTGCATGATCAAAAAGGATGCACGGCGGTATTTTGCCTGCACCACAGTAATGGCGGGGCGCAGTGTGGGATGGATTTTGTCCCGTTCGGGCCAAAGGTCGGCAGTGATCTCAAGGCCCAGGGTCTCCCATAGGTAATCAAGCTCTTCGTCCATGGCGCCTCGATATCTACGCGATCATTGATACTTCGATTGTGTTGCCTGGTGCTATCGTTTTCGCGGTAGAATCTGCCAACGGTTGACGGCTACCGCTCGCGGCGTTTTGCCCCTCGTGTACAGCGGTCGGCTTCACAGGTCCTTCACGGGTTGGACTAAATTAGGCCAATTTGACTGAATTTCAAAAAAGTCAAAATTGGGGCTTGCGTCACGGCGAGACTTCCCGTATATTTCTTTCTTGCGCAAAGGCACAGCCGAGCGCAGCGATGCAGTCATTGGGATGTCGTCTAATGGCAGGACAGCGGATTCTGGTTCCGTCAATGGGGGTTCGACTCCCTCCATCCCAGCCATTGCATTTGCTACATATGGCCCGTTCGTCTAGCGGTTTAGGACGCCGCCCTCTCAAGGCGGAGATCACCAGTTCGAATCTGGTACGGGCTACCAAAATTGAACGCCCGGGCCTCGTAAGAGACTCGGGTTTTGTGTATTGACTGTATATACGGCGCCTGCCGTGTTTCGCTCAGATCGAGGAGTAGCCATGGATCTGCCCATCAGCTTGCAAGACATCACGTATGCCGAGAACTATCTGGCGCAGGGCGACCTGGCTACGGCGACGCCGCTGCTGGAGCGTCTGGTGGAGCTCGCCGAGGAGTATATCGACGCTGAGTGCAAGACGGAGGAGAAGCGCCAATACTTTAGCTTCGATAGCAAGTTTGAGCGCTTGGCCTATCGCCGCGTGGAGAAGGATCCGCGCGAGCTCGTGCAGGTCGAGGTGCCGTTTGACCGCCTGTACTCCGACATGGCGTTTGCCTACATTCGCCAGCAGGATTATGTGAGCGCTCGTAATGCCCTGATGCAGGCCGTGCGCTGGGACCCCATGAACTGCAACTACCGCCTTGATCTGGCCGAGCTGTTCCGTGCACTCGAGGACAAGCAGGAATGGGCATCGCTCTCGTTCTCGGTGCTGGAGCGTGCAAGCGATGGCAAGTGCGCCGCCCGCGCTTACGCCAATCTAGGTCAGTACTTCTTGGAGCCCGAGACCGAGAACGTTTCGGCTGCCGTGGGCTGCGCGCGTCTGGCGCTGCGCCTGGCGCCCAACGATGCGCATACGACGCGCCTGCTCAACAAGATCCATACCACCTATCCGGATGCCGCTGATGAGAGCGACGACCACGTGATGGGTGAATTGGCCCTGCAAGGCGTGCCGACCTCGCCTTCGGCCGAGATTGCCATCTGCCTGATTATGTGCGCGACCGATGCTGCAAGCGACGGCGACAAGCAGGAGGCGACGCGCCTGACGGTACGTGCTCGCGACTTGGTGGGCGAGGAGGCCTGCGCGGCGATTATCAAACTGGTGCGCGAGAGCGATGCCGAGCTCAATGCCGAGCGCAAGGCAAAGCGCGAGACTGCGGGCTCAAACGCCGATGGAGCCAAGGAGGCCGGCGATGCCCAGTAAGCGCGAGCGCAAACTCATTTCCAAGAATCGCTCGGCACATCACGAGTACTTTATCGATGAGACGTTTGAGTGCGGTATTGAGCTGAGCGGCACCGAGGTCAAGTCGATTCGCGAGCGCGCCTGCCAGATCACCGATACCTTCGCGCTGATCCGCGGCGGGGAGTGCTGGCTTGTCGGCCTGCATATCCACCCTTATAGCCATGGTGGCGTGTGGAATCGCGATCCCGACCGTCGGCGTCGTCTGCTGCTGCACCGCAAGGAGATCGACTTTCTTGACGGCAAACTTCGCAACCGTGGTTATGCGCTGGTTCCGTTGGAACTCTACTTTAATACCGACGGCCGCGCAAAGCTGCTGCTGGGTCTGGGTCGCGGCAAGAAGCTCTACGACAAGCGCGAGGACATGGCCAAGCGTGATGTCCAACGCGAGATCGACCGCGCCCTCAAGGAACGCAACCGGTAGGCGCTCTATATAAGTTGCGGTGAGATACGGACTGTTTTGCCTGTTTGAGGGGCTATTCAGTCCCTATTTCAGAGCCTTCGTGAGTTCGTGTGGGTAGTCCCTACGCCTCGCGCCCCGGCAGGGCCG
>UROA01000153.1 GCA_900549355.1 uncultured Collinsella sp.
CCTGCCAGCCCACAGCGCAATCGGCCGTGTCGCGCAAAAGCGTAGCCGCGACGCGTACCTCATCCAGTGTCGCTGCCGTGGCCCGGAACTGGGCCACTTCGCGCAGCAGCGCCTCGAGCTTCGGCATACCCTGGGCGCACGGCGTACATTTGCCGCAGGTTTGCGCAGCGCTCGCCTGCAACTGTCCCAGCACCAGTCCCACCGGACACTGGCCCGGCGGCATGGCTTCCACACGGCGCGCGAAGGCCTCCACGAACTCCCCCGTTCGCGCATCGGCCCGCCCCGCCGTCTCAACAGTCAAACGCCCCATAGTTCTCTCTTTCTGTGTTGACGCTAACCGACATACCATAACGCCCGTCATATTTCCAATTGGTAACGAGCCCATTGTAAAAAAGCACTGCGGCGTAGAAATGCCCTCGGGCGCGCGGACGCTGACGCATCAAAACAACCTCTATTGCTACAATACCCTGGTCGTTCTTTCTCAAGTCACCGTTGGGGAAATTTTGCCCAGGGTAGCGGAAAGCGTTGCGACATAAAGGCGGTCGGCGCGGGGAACGAAACGCGACTTTCTCGCGACATAATTGCGGTTCGGCTGATGTAGGCTCTTGCTTCCCGATAAAGCCCTTGGGGATCATTGGGTTTTGTATTTTACTTTAGTATTACATAAGGAAGAAACCTATGGACGAAATGAGAAAGTAATCAAGGGAATACACCCTCAAGAGCGGCAAGGTAATCACTGACGCAGAGATAGAAGCTCTGGCCGAGGCCGCCGAGACGGGATCCCTCCCCGGCCAGTGGTCGGGCAACGTGGTGATAGGCCGGCCAAGGCTGGCCGACGAGCCTCTCGACGTGATTAGCTTCAAAGTACCGCACTCCGCCGCTCTTGCCATCAAGCGCGCAGCCGAACAGGAGGGAGAGTCACGTTCGGCATTCCTGCGCAAGGCAGCACTGGACAGAACTCAACGCGTGCTGGCCGCCAGCTGAGAAAACCCAGCACCCCTTCAGAGTCCCCTGCGGGACAAAGAAAGGATTTTGGGCGATCTTCCCCCTATGGAGCCAGACAGGTTATCGGGACGACGTAGACGCCGTCCGGCCGGCGGTAGGCCGATTGCTGGCCCGTAAGAACCACGAGGAACGAGAACGCCCGTTATACCACGTCAGCAAAGCGATTGAGGAAGTTGGACCGTTTCTGTTGAGGAAGTTGGACCGTTTCTGTTGGGGAAGTTGGGCTTTGAGAAAGCATCGTTTAACTGCCAGATGGGAGCAATTTTCCCTTCCCTAAATCTCAATTAGCGGAAGTGAATTGCAATTCGCTTCCGCTAATTGTATAGTAAAGAAGCGAAGCCAAATGAAAGGATGCCTCGTGAGCGACTGGCCGGCCATAACCACCGAAGAGGTTCCGTGGCACCTGCGCGACGAGGACGTCTATCTCATTCCGAAATCTCGGCGCAGAAAAATCACTTCCACTTACCAGGCGGCCGTCCCGGCCAAAATCCGCCATGCGCGCCCCCGGCTCTCAGCCGAGCTCACCGAGCGCCTCGCTGATGCCCGAATGCGCCTCGTCCGATTCGACGAGCACCAAGACTCGCTGCCCTTTAACCTTCCCAGCCTCTTGCTGCGCAGTGAATCGGCGGCAAGCTCCCAAATAGAAAACCTCACCTCCAGCGCGCGCAATATCGCTCTGGCGGAGCTTTCGTCCTCCGCGCCGCCAAACGCACTCGTCATTGCGGGGAACATCGATGCCATGCGATGCGCGCTCAATCTCGAAGACGCCCTCACGACCGACGGCATTCGGCAGATTCATCGCCAGCTGCTCAAGAAAACCGCTCTTGATTTTGCAGGAGAGCTGCGCGGTGAGCAAGTTTGGGTCGGCGGTACCCCCTACAGTCCCCACGGTGCACTGTTTGTGCCACCTGTGCCAGGCCGCGTCGATGAGTGCTTGGACGACCTTTGCGCTTTCACGCAAACCGAAGGGATAGACCCTATCGCCAAAGCCGCCCTCGTCCATGCCCAGTTCGAAACCATCTATCCCTTCGTCGACGGAAATGGGCGCACAGGCCGAACGCTTCTCCATCGCATGTTGCGCAGCGACGGAGTCCTCCTTCATGCAACCGTGCCCATATCGGCGGGTTTGCTGCACGATATCGACGACTACATGAGCGCGCTTTCATGCTACCAGCAGGGCGATCCGGCGCCTATTGTCGAACAGGTTTGCAACGCAATCGACTTGGCCATGGTCGTCGGGCAAAAGACATCGCGCACTATCGCAGGGCTTGTAGGAGACTGGACGGCGCGCATGCAAGAGCGCTCAGGATCTCGCATCTTCGGCCTACCCGCACTGCTCGTAGAGCAGCCCGTCGTCAACTCCGATTACGTGGCAAACGGGCTCGAGATAACCCGCAGATCAGCAACTTCCATCATCAACAGAGCATGCGAATACGGCATATTGAAACCTCTTGGCAATATGCGACGCGGCGATTTCTACCAAGCCCCTGAACTGATTTCCATCCTCGACGAAATCTCGAGCATGGCCGGCATACGCCGCCTTGTGGCGGGTGCATAGCCTCTGTTTTTCGAAGGAGATCGAGGGGCTTGCGGCGCCGCTACTCCGTTTTTACTCCGTTCCGCCCTACAGCGCCAACTCGTAGATCTCCGCGGCGTCTTCCAGGGTCAGCTTCTTGAAGGTGCCAAGGGGACGCCCTTGTTCTGGGCGAGGGTCGGCAGCATCTTCGGGATGTCGGCCGCATCAACATCCAGCTCAGCCAAGGTGGTGGGCATGCCCAAGCTCGCGAAGAAGGCGCGCGCTGCCCAACTCCAGATGCTCGATTTAGCCAATCATCTTTCGTTTTCCAGCCATCACGCCAAGCAACTCAAATGAGCTTTCGCTAAAATGTCCCTATGGGCAAAGTAGCAAATTCTCACCAGATGATGACGGTTACTGTCGAGCATTTTCGACAAGTATCGCATTGCGTGCGAGAGAGCCTGGGGCTAACCTACAACGAGTTCCTGGCTCTTATTGCACTTTACGAAACCAGAGCGACGCTCGGCGCTTCAGATCTTGCAGATTATCTTTTGCTGCAGAGAAAAACTACTTGGAACATTTTGCTCACTCTAGAAGATCTGGGGCTCGTCTCGAAAACGGTCGAAGAAAACGACCATCGAACCATGAGATGTGCTCTGACGGTCAAGGGAGAAGGCGTAGCCGTCAGAGGGGCCGAAATAGTTGCCAGATTCCTCCGCGAACGATTCCTTCGGAACTTGCAAGACGAAGAGTTTTTCAAATTTATGCGAGATTCCTCCTTGGAGAGCTGCGACCTCGTTCGCGGACACCATGTCGATGCGCTGTCCGTTCAGCCAGACCGAAAGCTCTACTTCGGCTCTTCTCACCTGCTTTTATGGCGCATAACAATTGACGAGTGGAAGCAAGCTATTCGAGGTCTTGCACCTTTTAGTCTTGTCGAGTACCGCGCTCTCGACGTCCTGGAGGCCGAGGAGGTTCTCACGCCTTCTGAATTATCATCGCTCTTACGCATTCCACGAAGCAACGCAACCCTTGTGCTGCAAAAGCTTGAGGGAGCCAATTTGATTCACATCGAAGAGGACGTCGATGACGGACGACAGAGGATCGTCACGCTCACCGAGGCGGGCACCAAAAAAGCAAGCACCCTTCGCCGTGCGGCAAACGAGGTCACCCAGGCAATGCACAGCCCCATCAAGCAAAATGGAAGCATGGTGGTGGACGCATGGTACATGAGAATGTACCTCAATCTTTCAGCAGAGCAGCCCTATTAGTTCCCTCATTGTAATCATTTTTCTGCTATTGCTTTTTAGCAGAGCTCTCACCTGGCATTTTGCGCTAGCTAGATTCAATTGCTGTATTTTTTCTGCATCCCTATGCTCTCCTTGTTTCCACAATCAAGCGAACGGAGGGATCATGGAGACAATCACAAACGAGGCAGCAGGCAATCAGCGGGGCATGAGCCGCAGGGGGTTCATCTCGGGTGCCGCCCTCGGCACGATGGCGTTGCTGGGGCTTGCGGGATGCGCACAGCCGAACCAGACCAACACGCAAAAGGAGTCCGAGCCGTCGAACCAGGATGCGCAAGCGCCCGCGACGCCTGACAACGTATCCGAGACGCTCGAGTGCGACATCGTTGTCGTAGGCGCGGGCATCTCGGGACTCGCCGCAGCCGTGCAAGCCTCAGAGAACGGCAGGAAGGGT
>UROA01000154.1 GCA_900549355.1 uncultured Collinsella sp.
TAGCTTTGCCCGCGGCTATGCCCAGGCGGGCGTCCGCGTGCTGGCCTGGGACCCCGATGACGATGTCATGACGGCCGCCAGCATGGGCACTGTCGCCGGAGAGCTCAACGACGAGACACTCGGCGAATGCGACATCATCGTCCTGGCTTGCTACCCCGAGGCCTGCATCGAGTGGCTCGAGGCGCATGCCCAGGCCCTCGCCGACGCCACCGACACCGAGGCCATCATGGGTCCCGTGGTGATCGACACCGTGGGCGTCAAGGGCATCGTGTGCGAACGTGCCTTTGAGCTTGCCCGTGAGCACGGCTTTTACTTTGTGGGCGCACACCCCATGGCGGGCACGCAGTACTCGGGCTACGCACACTCCCGCGCCGACCTGTTCCAGGGCGCGCCACTCGTGCTCGTGCCGCCCGCGGTGGACGATGCGCTCAAACTGGAGCTTTTGGGCCAGGTGCGCGAGATGGTGCGCCCCTTGGGCTTTGGCAAGTTCACCGTGACCAGCGCCGCCGAGCACGACCGCGTCATCGCCTTCACGAGCCAGCTTGCGCACGTGGTGTCCAACGCCTACGTAAAGAGCCCCACTGCCCAGGTCCACCACGGCTTTTCGGCCGGTAGCTACCGCGATCTCACCCGCGTGGCGCACCTCAACCCGCAAATGTGGTCCGAGCTCATGATCGACGACGCCGACGCGCTCGCCTTCGAGATCGACCATCTAATCGAGTCGCTTGGCGCCTACAGCCGTGCGCTCAAGAACCGCGACCAGCGCTATCTGGAGAATCTCCTTGCCGAGGGCGACCGCATTAAGCGCGCGCTCGACGACGAGGCCTCCCACTAGACCACCTATCACGCCAGGTCGAAAGGACCGAAGCTTATGGCGATTACCATCGATATCGACACTGCACGCCCCTACCAGGTGCATGTTGGCACGTTTTTGCTGGAGCAGGCGGGACCGCTCGTGCGCGCCACTGCCGACGGCACCAAGGCCGTCATCGTGACGGACACCAACGTGGGCCCGCTCTACCAGATGCCCGTTAAGCAGAGCCTGGAGGCGTCAGGCTACGAAGTGAGCATCTGCACCTTCGAGGCCGGCGAGGCCCATAAGCGCGCCGAAACCTATGTTGCCATTTTGGAGTTTGTGGCCGAGCACGAGCTTTCGCGCTCCGACGTGATCGTGGCACTCGGGGGCGGCGTCGTGGGCGATGTGGCGGGCTTTGTGGCCGCGACCTACATGCGCGGCTGCAAGTTTGTGCAGATCCCGACGAGCCTGCTCGCCATGGTGGATTCGTCGGTGGGCGGCAAGACCGCCATCGACCTGGCTGCCGGCAAGAACTTGGCCGGCGCCTTTTGGCAGCCGAGCGTGGTTATCGCCGACGTGGGGTGCCTGGCCACCCTCACGCCCGAGCAGTTCGCCGACGGCTGCGGCGAGGTCGTCAAGCACGCCGTGATCGCCGACCCGGAGCTTTTCGCCGAGCTGGAGAAGACCCCGCTCACGCTGGAGCTGCTCAACCGCGATGTGGCCCGCGTAGCACTCATCATCGCCCGCAACATCGACATCAAGCGCGCCGTGGTCGTCGCCGACGAGCACGAAACCAACCAGCGCAAGCTGCTCAACTTTGGACACAGCGCCGGACACGCCGTCGAGGCCTGCGAGCACTTTGAGCTCGGACACGGCAACTGCGTGTCGATCGGCATGGGCATCATCACGCGCGCCGCGGCCCTGCACGGCGTTTGCGATGCTGCACTGCCCGGTCGTATTGAGGAGCTCTGCGCCCGCCATGGCCTCAAGACCCGCTGCGACCTCAATGCCGATGCCGTCTTTGCCGAGGCGCTCCACGACAAGAAGCGCGCGGGCGACACCATCGACCTGGTGATTCCGCACGGCATTGGCCGCTGCAGCATCGACCGCACGCCGCTTTCCACTTTCCACGAACTCATTGCCGAGGGCCTCGGCCAGAAGGGAGACGCATCCGCATGCTAGCCCGCATCACCCCGTCCCCGCTTAAGGGCACCGTTCCCGCCATCGCGTCCAAGTCGATGGCGCACCGTCTCATCATCTGCGCTGCCCTTGCCAACGGAGAGACGCATGTGACCTGCAACACCACCTGCGCCGATATTGAGGCCACGGTCCGCTGCCTCACGGCGCTCGGCGCCCGCATCGAGACCGTCGAGGACGGCCTCCAGGTCCACCCCACCATGAAGAGCATTGAGTTCGGCCTGCTCAAGGCCCTTGCCGGCGGCACGCTCGACTGCGGCGAGAGCGGCTCCACGCTCCGCTTTATGCTGCCCGTCGCCTGCGCGCTGGGGGCAGAGGCAACCTTTGTGGGACAGGGCCGCCTAGGCGCACGCCCGCTGTCCCCGCTCTCGGACGAGATCATTGCCGCCGGCTGCGACCTACAGGGTCTGGGCGGTTTTCCGCTCAAGACAAGCGGCCGCATGCGCCCGGGCACCTTTGTGCTGCCGGGCAACGTAAGCTCGCAGTACATCTCGGGCCTGCTGCTGGCAGCCCCGTTGCTCGCCCAGCCCTCCTGTGTGCAGGTGACTGGCCTCATTGAGAGCCGCCCCTACATCAACCTAACGATCCAGGCCATGAAGGCCTTTGGCGTTGAGGTCAACGTCGAGCGCATTCCGGCCAAGGACGGCCAGCCCGAGGTCACGAACTTCCGCGTGAGCAGCGGCTCGTACCGCACGCCCGGCAGCGTGGCCGTCGAGGGCGACTGGTCCAACGCTGCCTTTTGGCTGTGTGCCGGCGCTATCGGCACCGACCCCATCACCGTCGAGGGCGTGTCCCTGAGCTCCGCACAGGGCGACCGCAACGTGCTTGCCGCGCTTTCGCGCTTTGGCGCCCGCATCGTGCGCTCCACCAACGCCGCCACCGTGCAGTCCGACAAGCTCGCCGGCTTTGAGATGAGCGCCCACGACATTCCCGACCTGGTGCCCGTTATCTCGGCCGTGGCCTCGCTGGCACAGGGCCGCACCTTTATCCGCGATTGCGCCCGCCTGCGTATCAAGGAATCCGACCGCCTGGCCACCACCACCCGCGAGCTCACCGCGCTGGGCGCGCAGGTGCGTATTGCCGGCGACGACCTCATCATCAAGGGCGTCGATGCCTTTACCGGCGGCGAGGGCGATTCGCACAACGACCACCGCATCGCCATGATGGCCGCCATCGCCGCGAGCCGTGCCACCGGCGAGGTCGTAATCCACGGCGCCGAGGCCGTCAACAAGTCCTATCCCGATTTTTTCGACCACTACCGCCTGCTGGGCGGCAAGGTCACGCTCGAGGAGGAATAGCATGTCCTCGACCTTTGGCAACGTCTTGCACTTAAGCATCTTCGGCCAATCGCACTCCCCCGCTATCGGCTGCTCGCTCGATGGCATCCCGGCGGGCATCGCCGTGGACCAGGAGAAGCTGCAGGCCTTCCTCGACCGTCGCGCCCCCGGCCGCGACGAGACCGCAACCAAACGCCGCGAGGCCGACGCCGCGCATATCATCGCCGGTGTGATCGATGGACATACCACCGGCGCGCCCATCGCCGCGATTATCGAGAACACCAACACGCGCTCCAATGATTACTCCGAGCTGCGCCGCAAGCCCCGTCCCGGACATGCGGACTTCCCTGCGCGCGTGAAGTATCACAACATGCACGATGTCGCTGGTGGCGGGCATTTTTCCGGCCGCCTAACGGCCCCCTTATGCATCGCCGGCGGCATTGCGCTGCAGGCACTCGAGGCCCGCGGTATCAAGGTCATGGCGCACGTCGCGCAGATCGGCGGCATCTCCGACCTGCCGATGGACGATATGGTCTATCGCGAGGCCGACCGCAAGGCAATCCTTACGAACGATCTGCCGTGCATTGACGCCGCCGCAGCCGGCCGCATGCGCGAGGAGATTCTTGCCGCGCGCGACGAGCTCGACAGCATCGGCGGCATCGTGGAGTGCGGCATTTACGGGCTTCCCGCGGGCATCGGTGACCCCATGTTCGACGGCATCGAGAACCGCATCGCGCAAATCGCGTTTGGCATTCCCGCCGTAAAGGGCGTGGAGTTTGGCATGGGCTTTGCCGTGGCCGACGCACCTGAGATCGAGGACGACGACCACAACTTCACCCGCCTGAACGTGCCCAAGGATCACCCCGCCCGCGACATGCAGGATACCTTCTACCTGTCCGACGAGTTCCTGCTC
>UROA01000155.1 GCA_900549355.1 uncultured Collinsella sp.
CTGCTGGGCCATGGGACGCACGACTTCGTCAACATCATCCCAGTGATACCCGAGCTTGGCCATGCGCACGGCGGCGGGCACCTCGGTATCCTCGGCGGGCGTGGGCGCGACGGGCTTGTCGAGCGCGTCGACGGTCAGCGTCTCCTCGGCGATCCAGTCGCGATAGGGCTTTTCCTTGGCGTAACGGGCGCGCAGCTCGTCGTTGTAGACCACGCGGCCACGGGCAAAATCGACCTCGAGCATCTGGCCCGGTCCCAGGCAGCCGCTCGTCAGGATGTTCTCGGGACTCACCTCGATGGTGCCCACCTCGCTCGCCAGCATAAAGCGGCCGTCGCGCGTCACGTAGTAGCGGGCGGGGCGCAGGCCGTTGCGGTCGAGGGCGGCACCCAGGGTACGGCCGTCGGTAAAGGCGATAGCGGCAGGACCGTCCCACGGCTCCATGAGCATGGACTGGTAAGCGTCGTAGGCGCGGCGCTCCTCACTCAGGCTGTCGTTGTGGTCCCACGGCTCGGGCAGCAACATGGACGCGGCACGCGTGAGCGGGCGACCGTTCATGACCAAGAATTCGAGCACGTTGTCCAGAATCGCGGAGTCGGAACCCTCGCGGTTAATGATGGGCATCACGCGCTCAAGATCGTGCTGCAGCACGGGGCTGTACAGGTTGGGTTCGCGGGCGCGGATCCAGTTGACATTGCCCTTGAGGGTGTTGATCTCGCCGTTGTGGATGATAAAGCGGTTAGGGTGCGCGCGCTCCCAGCTGGGTGTAGTGTTGGTGGAGTAGCGCGAGTGGACGAGCGCCACGGCCGTTTTGACGGCGGCGTCGTTGAGATCGATGAAGAAGCGGCGCATCTGCGTGGCGACCAGCATACCCTTGTACACGATGGTGCGCGAGCTCATGGAGCACACATAGAAGATCTTGTCGCGCAGGGCAAACTCGACGTCGGCCTTCTTCTCGATGGTGCGGCGGCACACGTACAGACGACGCTCGAAGGCATCGCCGGCGGGCGTGTCGTCCGGACGGCCCAGGAAGGTCTGCAAGATGGTGGGCATGCAGGCGCGGGCCGTCTCGCCCAGGTCGTGCGGGTCGACCGGCACCTCGCGCCAAAAGAGCAGCGGCACGCCGGCCTCGGCGCAACCCTCCTCAAACACGCGGCGGGCATCCTCTACGCCCTTGTCGTCCTGCGGGAAGAACAGCATGGCCACGCCATAGTCGCCCTCTGCCGGCAGAATCTGGCCGCACTTTTGGGCCTCTTTACGGAAAAAGTGATGCGGAACCTGGAACAAGATGCCGGCGCCGTCGCCGGTGTTCTTTTCGAGCCCCGTGCCACCGCGGTGCTCCAAGTTGACCAGAATGGACAACGCATCGTCCAGGATCTGGTGATGGCGCTCACCGTTGATATCGGCAAGCGCGCCGATGCCACATGCATCGTGGTCGAATTCGGGGCGATAAAGGCCCTGCTGCTGAGCGGAATCTGCCTGCATCGCGATCCTCCCCTAAATATTAGACAGTCAGTTGAATAGGCATACTAGGAGCATCGCCGGCCCGTTGTGTTTCCCGCCCGTTTCGAAACAATCGCGTAACGCACGCCCTACGAGTGGACACCGCCGACCTCAAGGACGGCAACAAGGGCCCCAAGTTCGACCTGTAAACTCACCGCTTCAAACATCTCAATCTGTAACAGTAAGACCCAATTTCGACGACTAACTGTTACAGATTGAGATGTTTTCGAGAGACGGTTCCGAATGTCTCGATCTGTAACACGAAGGGTCAGTTTTGGCGGTTAGCTGTTACAGATCGAGATTTTCCATAGGACCATTTCTTCCTGTCTTGATCTGTAACACCTAGACCCAATTTCCATCCCCAGTTGTTACAGATCAAGACATTTCGGCAACCCCCTTTCCCCACCCTATTCAAATACAACAGTTTTGTTAGTCATAGTTAACTTTTGAGCCTAAAACGGGTATCCTTTGCGGCGTCAAACAAACGGCACGCAGGAGCTCACCATGCTCAACCATCTCAAACAACACTTTGGCTCGCACCGCACCGGAGGCCACGGAGGCCTGGATATCGCCCGGCACATCGGTCCCGGGCTGCTCGTAACCGTCGGCTTTATCGACCCGGGCAACTGGGCCTCCAATATGGCCGCGGGCTCGCAGTTTGGCTACGCGCTGCTGTGGATCGTCACGCTGTCCACGATTATGCTCATCGCGTTGCAGCACAACGCGGCGCACCTGGGCATCGCCACGGGCACCTGTCTTGCCGAGGCCACGACACACTACCTCCCCCGCATCGTGGGACGCGCGGTACTCGCCAGCGCCTATCTCGCGACCATCGCCACCGCCATGGCCGAAGTCCTGGGCGGTGCAATCGCGCTTCAAATGCTCTTTGGCCTGCCCGTACGCGGCGGCTGCATCATCGTCGCGGCGGCATCGATTGCCATGCTCATGACAAGCTCCTACAAACGCGCCGAACGCTGGATCATCGCCTTCGTGGGCGTGGTAGGACTCTCGTTTTTGGCCGAGCTCACGCTAGTCAAGGTCGACTGGCCGCAGGCCGCCGCAAGCTGGATCACGCCCAGTATGCCCACCGGCTCGGCCGCGATTATCGTAAGTGTCCTAGGCGCGGTCGTTATGCCCCACAACCTCTTCCTGCACTCCGAGGTCATCCAATCCATGCACTTCGAAGGCCAAGGCAAGCAGGTTATCGAGGAACGTCTGCGCTACGAGCTCTTCGACACGCTCTTTTCGATGGGCGTGGGCTGGGCGATCAACTCGGCCATGGTCATCCTGGCCGCAACGACCTTCTTTGCGCACGGCATTGTCGTAGACGACCTCGCCGTCGCAGCGGCCACGCTCTCTCCCATTCTGGGCCCGGCAAGCTCGGCCATCTTTGCGGTGGCACTGCTGTTTGCGGGTATATCGAGTAGTGTGACGGCGGGCATGGCGGCGGGCACCATCACCGCAGGCATGTTCGACGAGGAATACGACATCCACGACCGACATTCCTCGATCGGGGTGGCGGCTTGTTTCGTCGGCGCAGTGGCGGCGTGCCTGGTCGTCCCGAATCCTTTTGAGGGTCTCATTTGGAGCCAGACGCTGCTGTCGCTTCAGCTACCGATTACGGTCTTTGTGCTCATACGGCTCACCAGCTCACGCCGCGTCATGGGCAAATACGCCAACTCGCGCCCGCTCAACGCGTTGCTCGTAGGGATCGGTGCCATCGTGACGATTCTCGACATCGTGCTGCTAACGGGAATGTAATTGAGATGGCGTGACTGTCCAGATATAACGTCTTAATCTGTAACACGTGAGACCGTTTTAAACCGTCAGATAAATCAAAAGGGTCCCGGCCGAGAATTCGACCGGGACCCTCGGACAGAGCTATGTTCGGCTTTCGCCGTGTGCCTGCGAGTTACTCCTCGACGAGCTCAAACTGATCGGGACCGACGCCGCACACCGGGCACACGTAATCCTCGGGCAGCTCGGGCGTGTCGACCTCAACCTCGTAACCGCAAACGGTGCACACAAACTTATACGTCTTCTTTTCCTCAGCCATGATGTTCTCCTCTCGAACGTGACTGCTGGTGTACTTACTTATTAGTATATATTCTCAATAGTATAATGCAAGTATTTTTAGAACATTTCTAGCCTTGATACGACGAGGCTTTGGGCGGCGTCTTGCCCTTTAGCACCTTGTGATAGTAGTCGTACGTCAGCGGCGTCTCGTCGCTCAGGCGCTCGGCATCCTCGACCTCGCCAATAAACAGCAGATGCGTGCCCACATCCACAGTGTCGATCAAACGGCAGCTAAACAGGGCCGCCGCATGCTCGGGCACATAGGGCATGCCCAGAGCCGTCTCGCGGGTCTCGTATTTGGCAAACTTGTCATAATCGCTGCTGGTGCGGAACCCAAAGTTACCGATGTAGAGCATGTCGGCCGTCTGATCGATCACGGTCAGCGCGAACGCTTTGGCCGATGCGATGACGCCCGAGGTGACATTGTCCTTGTTCACGGCAACCGAAATACGCGGCGGCATGGACGTCACCTGCACCGCAGTGTTGATGACGCAGCCGGCGCGCAGCCCGTCTGCCGCAGCGCTCAGGCTTATAGGACAAAATGTGTGTCCCGATAGAACACCCGTTTCCATCCATTAA
>UROA01000156.1 GCA_900549355.1 uncultured Collinsella sp.
CGCATCTGCATCCATGCAGAGCCTAACGGGCCCGAAATCCATGCGATTTCGGGCCCGTCGTCATTTTCGGACGGCATGCAGACGGATGACGCCTCAAGGGTAGGCTGTTCGGACAAGCCTTCATGTCGGGCAGTTTTGACATGATTGTGCTGCAGCCGTTTCGAGGGTGACGGGATAATGGGGACGGTTGTTCCTAGGGGTTTGCACGGAGAATGGGACGACGGGGAGGAGAGGGTTCCGCGGGCAGACTTTTCGGACGCGATGCACGGGCGCCGTGCCTTTGCACGCAAGCACGAAAAGGACATCATAGATGAAAAGCCTCGAAGACCTTCGACTTGACGACTTTCGCCTTGAGCTCAAGGGGAGAAGTTTGGTTCCGATCATGCAGGGAGGGATGGGCGTGAACATTTCGACCGCCGAAATGGCGCAGGCCGTGGCCGCGCGCGGTGGCATCGGGCACGTCTCGGACGCGATGGTGCCGGACCTTGCGGACCGTCTTTTCGGGACGGGCTTCACGCGCATGAAGGCGCTTGCCTGCAAGGCGCTCGAGCGCACGACGGGCGAGGCCGGGTTTCACTTTCCCGTGGAGAAGATCCGCGAGGCCGCGAAGCTCTATCTCGGGCGCGTGATGGAGGGCAGGACGGGCGAGGGGCGAATTCACGTCAACATCATGGAGAAGCTCACGATGAACGCCTCGCTCGAAACCCTGAGGGCCCGCCTTCTCGGGGCGCTTGATGCGGGCGTCGACGGGATCAGCCTTTCGGCGGGCCTGCATGCGGGATCCTTTGCGCTCATGAGCGGGCATCCGAGGTTTCGCGATGCGTGTCTCGGGGTGGTGGTTTCGAGCCGCCGGGCGCTCAATCTCCGGGTGCATAAAGAAGTACAGGTCCAGATACTTGTCGGCCGAGCGCGTCCAGCTAAAGTCCTGACTCATAGCCTGCGTTACCAGCTGGTTCCACGCCTCGCGGTTATCCCAGAACAGGCGCGCCGCGCGGAATACCGCGTCGCCCATCTCGTCGCCGTTAAAGTTGCTAAACGAGAAGCCCGTGCCCTCGCCGGTAAACTCGTTGTACGGCTGTACGGTGTCCTTCAGACCACCGGTCTCGCGCACGATGGGCAGCGTGCCGTAGCGCATGGCGATGATCTGCGACAGGCCGCAGGGCTCAAACTTCGAAGGCATCAGGAACATATCGGCGGCGGCGTACATACGCTGCGACAGCGCCGGGTCAAACTCGATGCGAGCGGCCATGGTGCCAGGGTACTTGTCCTGGAAGTAGCGCAGGCCATCCTCGTAGTCGCGGTCGCCGGTGCCCAGCACCGCCACCTGCACGCCGCCGGACAGGATGCGGTCGAGCGCGTACATGACCAGGTCCATGCCCTTCTGGCGCGTCAGGCGCGTGACCATCACCATGAGCGGACGGTCGTCGCGAACCTCGAGCCCCAGCTCTTCCTGCAGCTTGGCCTTGCACACGGCCTTGCCGGAACGGTCCTCGACCGTGTAGTTTGCGGCAATGCGCTTGTCGGTCGCCGGGTCAAAGCCCGCCACGTCAATTCCGTTCAAAATGCCCTGCAGCGCATAGGAGCGCTCGCGCAGCACGCCGTCCAGGCCCTCGCCAAACTCGGGCGTCTGAATCTCGTTGGCATAGGTGGGGCTCACCGTGGTGATGGCATCGGCATAGTGCAGCGCGCCCAGCATGTAGTTGATACTGCAGGCGTCGCAGCGCAACTGCGTAGCTGCCGCCGGAATATGCGCCACACCCAGGATGTCCTCCATCACGGTGTCGCTAAACTGGCCCTGGAACGCCACGTTGTGGATCGAGAACACGGTCTTGACGCGGTCGTACAGCGGCAGGCCCTGGTAGAACTCGCGCAAGAACACGGGCGCCAGCGCCGTCTGCCAGTCATTGCAGTGCAGGATGTCGCACTCAAAGCCCTCGGGCAGGTGCTGCAGGCTCTCGGTGATGGCCTTGGAGAAGAACGCAAAACGCTCGCCGTCGTCAAAGAAGCCGTACGGATAGTCGCGCGCAAAGTAGCGCTCGTTGTCGATGAACATATAGGTGACGCCGTCGTGCTCGAGCTTCTCGAGCCCGCAGTACTCATTGCGCCAGCCCAGGCTCACGTAAAAGTCGGAGAAGTGCTCCATCTGCGCCTTGTACTCGTCCTTGATGGTGGCGTACTTGGGCACCATCACGATGACTTCGGCGCCGGCGCGCACAAGTGCCGCAGGCAGCGAGCCCGCCACGTCGCCCAGGCCACCGGTCTTTACAAACGGTGCGCACTCGGCCGAGGCAAACACGATCTGCATCTTTTTGCTGGAATCTGCCATATTGTCTCCCATGTTGCAATTCGAGAATAGCCGCCTGGCGCTAACCGGGCGGCTATTCTGCATGTTACGAGCGATGTTGCGGTGCCTACGTTAATGCACGATGGTGGTATCGGGAGTTAACGGAGCCTTGCCCAGCACCAGGATGTTCTCGGGCGTGCCGCGAAGCTCGGTGTTGGTTGGAACCACGTTGTTCTTGTCCAGGATGGCGTTCTCGACGCGGGCGCCGCTCTTGATGATGCAGCTCTGGTTGATGATCGAGTTGGTTACCGATGCACCTTCCTCAACCACAACGCCGCGCGACAGGATCGAGCTGCGCACGGTGCCCTTGATGATGCAGCCGGCCGAGATGATCGAGTTGCACGCGTGGCTGCCGGTCGCATAGCGCGAAGGCGGCACGTCGTGGGCCTTGGTCAGGATCGGGCGCTCGGGGTCAAAGAGCTGGTCGGCCACGGTCTGGTCGAGCAGGTCCATGCTGCGGCGATACAGCGACTTCTCGCTAAACACGCCCACGACCTCGCCCTTGTACTCGTAGCTGCACACGTCGATGTTGCCAAAGTCGCCCTGGAGTGCCTCGAGCAGGTCCAGATAGTCGGCGGCCTGGTAGTGGTCGATGATCTCGAGCAGCGTCTCGCGGTTGACGATGCAGCAGTCCATGGAGGCGTTATCGCCGTACACGACGCCGGCGCTCACGCCCGTCAGGCGGCCGTTCTCGTTAATCTCGAGCTTGGTCTCGTCATCGACGTTGCGCGTGGCCTTGCAGTACACCACGGTCATCTGGGCACCGGAGTTCTCGTGCGCGTCGATGATGGTGTTGAGGTCCATGTTAAAGATGATGTTGGTGCCCATCATCACAACGTAGGGCTTGTCCGAGCGCTGGAACAGCGTCTTGTTGGAGATGATGTCGCGCAGCAGGAAGCGCATGCCGCCCTTGGTGGTGCCATACGCGTTGCCGGGCACCATGAACAGGCCGCCCTTCTTGCGGTCCAGGCCCCAGTCCTTGCCCGAGCCCACGTGGTCGATCAGCGAACGGTAGTTGCCCGGCATGACGACACCGACGGTCTTAATGCCGGCATTCATCATGTTGGACAGCGGAAAGTCGATCAGGCGGTAGCGGCCCAAAAACGGAACGGACGCGATGGGGCGGTCCTTGAGCAGCACGCTGCCGTAGGTCGAAGAGTAGTTAGCGGTGATATAACCGATGGCCTTGCGATTGATCATCGGATCATTCCCCCTTCCCGATAACGACGTCATTTCCAACGACGGCCGTATCCTTGGTGGTATCGACAGAGCCGAGCTTCACGCCCTCTTCGACCGTGGAGTTCTCGCCCAAAATAGCGCGGCAGATGTGCGCGCCGTTCTTAACGTGCGCACCCGGCAGCAGCACGGAGTCCTCGACCACGGCGCGCTCCTCAATGATGACATCGGTCGAAAGGATCGAGTGGCGAGCGGTGCCGTAGATCTTGCAGCCGTTGGAGACCAGGCAGTCGTCTAGGCGGCCGTCCGGGCCAATGTAGTGCGGCGGACGCGTGGTGATGTTGGACATGATGGGGAAGTTCTTGTCAAACAGATCGAACTCGGGGTTGTTGCCCAGCAGGTCCATCGAGGTCTCGTGGAAGCTGGCGATGGTGCCGACGTCCTTCCAAAAGCCGTGGAACTCGTAGCTGTACAGGCGCTTGTTCTCGCCGAGCAGCTTGGGGATGATGTCCTTGCCAAAGTCATGGTTGGAATCCGGGTTCTTCATATCTGCAAGAAGCATCTTGCGAAGAAGCTTCCAGTTAAAAATATAGATACCCATAGAGGCA
>UROA01000157.1 GCA_900549355.1 uncultured Collinsella sp.
GGCAATACGCTTGAGGATCCTTAAAAGAAAGTCCAGTTTATCCTTCCCACTCCAAGCCTCGATTCCATGTGGGGGCTGCATAAAAGAAAAGGACCCCTTTGCAGAGGTCCTAGTCAATTCAAGGTGGCGGGGAAGGGAATCGAACCCCTGACACGAGGATTTTCAGTCCTCTGCTCTACCAACTGAGCTACCCAGCCATTTGAGGTGTGCCTTGTTTCAAGGCTTGATTAGTATAACCAAGGACGCGTTCCGGTCAACCGAGAATTTTAAAAAAGTTTTTGAGCACAGCCTCGGTTCTATAAATCGGCACGTCAGAGGCATCAGCCGGCAGCAAGAAGTTTTTCACTCAGAGCCGCACGGGCAAACTCACTTGGCGTCATCCCCTCGGCAGCCGCCCGTCGACGAATGGCCTCCTTCATTCCCAGAGGAATCTTGACCGACAGCGTTGCCGTCCCCTCACCTGAGAGCGGGGGCCGTCCATGCACGATCCCACCAACGGTGTGTTCGCCATCCGGAAACTCTCCGCGCTCGTACGACTCGCACCACGCGTCAATCATTTCATCCGTTACAACCTGACCATTAGCGGCCGTATACGTCTTGCCCATCATCGACCCCTTTGCCGAGCCTGTTCAATCTCCTGCCAAAATTTCTTCTGGACTGGAGACAAGGCATGAATGATAAGCCACCCACGGACAAGCTCGACCGCGACAAGCTCCACGCTTCGTCCGTCTGGGAGCCATCCAATCGCAAGCCATCTCGGCGGCTCGTCCTTCGACTCGCGACGAATGCACTCAGTAACCGCAAGCCAAGCGCTAAGCACCTGCTTTTCCGTCAGGTGCTTTTTAGCGTTGGGATGGATCTCAACATCCATGCATCTTCTCCTCCATCTTACCCAATTTCGTATGACGAAAGTCTGCTGTCGCCAATCTCTTACGCCGGCACTTGTTGGAGGGCGGGAGGTGTAGCGAGGATTGAAGGGCGTTCCAATACCGCCCAGGCGCCGGGGCAGGAGCACATACACCAGGGACATACGTTTTCGTAGCGCGCGAGGATATTGCCGCGTGCATCGATGAAGGCGATGTCGATGGGATAGGCCATAAAACACGTATGGACCGAAGAGCAGCGTGGAAACGCCATGACGAGCGGCAGGCCGTTGGCGGCAACCGGACGACGTCCCAGCATGCCGCGCAGGCGCACGACAAACGACTCCGCCACCGCAAACTCGGCCGGCGTCCAACCCAGCCTATTGAGTGCCCGCGCGTAGGCGATGTAGGACGAGACCGCGGTCACATGACCACCCCCGGACGCCATGGATCGACCGTCACCGCACGCTCGTGCGACAACGTTGTCGGCGCCCCCAGCGGAACGCCAGCGATGCTGAGAGAAGTCGGCCACGGCTCATAGTGCATGGTGCAGGTGTAGGTCCTAAACGTACCGGATAGGGAGAGCAGGCCACCATCCGATGCCTCCGCGCCTTGCTCGCTCGACACTTCGATCCGCAAGTCATAGCCTTCCATGGCATTCAGAATTTGAGTCTGAACCGTCGCCGAGGCATCGGCAGAGCTTTCGTCGCCCTCCCCCTCCGACGCCACGGCGTGCGCCAACACGATGTCTGGTACCACGCGGTCGAAGCGCGCGACAGCGCTGGCAAAGATCATGACGTTGTACACGATGAGTGCCAGCACCAGCAAAACGGGCGTAACCACTGCCATCTCAACCGTCGCTTGGGCGCGCTCCTCGCGCAGACGCATGCGGATACTCATTACGACCCACCGCCCAGAGCGCCAACCAGCGTGGCGACATCGACGGTGAGCGGGATGGAGCCGCCGCCGGGCAGAGGAATCTCCGCAAGCGTGAACACCGTACCGCTAATGGTGCGTTCGACTTGATATTCCAACGCCTCGCAAAGCGCCTTGGGATCGGTCACGCCCAACGGAATACCTCGCAGCTTGTCTTGCGCTTGAGAGAAACCAGCAATGTCAGACCCCGGACTCTTAATGACGTTGGCGGAATCGGTCAGCACTGGCTTTCGCAGGCGCAAGTCGCACGGCTCCAGACCCAACGCCGCCACGGACGCCGAAACGGTATCGCCGAGCCACGATGCGATGGAGCCCAACGCGCCGCTGCCCCCTCCTAGGCCTTTAATCATCTCGTCCATAAGTTCGTCGGCCGAACCTTGGATATCACCGTATCCTACGAGCAGCCGTCCCCAAACATCCATGACGCCGTCGAGCACGCCGGCAACGCCGCCTGAGCGTTCCTTCAATGTCGAGAAAAATCGCGAAAGCACGTTGTTTTGCGCCGTCGCCTCATCGGGCGCCAACACCGCGGCAGAGATAGCACCGCGATCGCCAAGCCTGACTGCCGTGTTAAACGAAGAGTTGAGCTCATCGGAGCTCGAGATGGCACCCGAAACCGCAAAGGCGACCACGCCGTTGCGACCGGGCGGAGCGATACGCGGGCGCTCGCCCGAAAGCTCCTTGATGGCCTGGTCAAACGTATTGCCCGCACGATCGGCCTCATCTTCGGTCTGACGCTCGAGCTCGAGCTCTTTGTTGCGGCATTCGACGTAGTCTTCCAGAGCCTCTTTGAACTTGTCAAAGTGGTACTCGAAGCCGTTTTCGATGAACGATGGCGGCATGAGGGCGCTTCCAAGCGTAACCACGCCGAAGCCGCACGCTTCGCATGTATCACGACCATCATAATCAGCAACAGATGCCAGCCCACTCGGAGTCCCTTTCTGATAGACGGGGCATTCGACTCCATAATGCAGGTATGTTCTGCCGTCGTTGTTGCTTACAGGCCATGCGGCATCGGTGTAAAGTTCGGTCGGCCGCACCTCGTTTGGGACACGCGGCAATAGTGGGATATAGGCAGAAAACCGTTCGCCATCATCTTTTATGTATGCTCGATCGACCTCTTCAATCGCATAGGCATAGAACGCTTTTCGAGCGGCTGACTGCGCTTTCATCTCGACGCTCGATCCCTGAGGTTTTTCATTCGCCAAGCGCTGTCGGTAATAGGTTTTCGCGCGATCGAGCGCTATTTGCGGCTCCCATGTGATGCTCGACTTTTCATGACGGTTCTGGCTGTCAGATAGTTCTGCTAGTTTTTTCGCACGCTCCCACATACACGAGTACTTGCCAATCGAACTCTCGTCCGACCCGCCACAATCCGCCAGCCAAGCGCGCTCTTTAGCCTTCGCCGTGTCCTCAGAAGCCTTCCGCAGCTCCTCGGCTGCACGCTCTAAATCATCTGATGTGTCTTTAATGGCATCGGTCGAGATCTCTGACCCTTTGAGCACAGCGAAGTCCGACTCGGATGTCCTGGGCACAGCAAGCGCCGTACCGGTATAGGTCACACTATCGGTATCCTGCGCCGACACCGCCTGCGTGGCACGCGCGGCAATCAGATACGGCAGAGCCGTCTCGATTTTCTGTAAGCCTTCCGATGCGCTTTTGGCAAACTTGTTGCGCGTTTTAATGATCTCAATCCCGGTGTCGACCATATTGCCGGCAACTGGTTCGGCACCCGGGATGAGGATGGCGACCAGGCCCGTCCCGATCGTGGCAAACCCCGCCAGGCCCAGACTCAAGATGCTCGCATCAACCACCGTGGCAGCCGTGTGATAGGACGACACTACGTTGGCACCCGCCAGCGCGCCGCTATCGGCCGCCACCTGGGTATCCCCGGCACGCGACATGCTCCATATCGCCGCGGTCGACGAAAACAACAACGTGAGCACCACTAGGATGACCACGGCAGAAGAAAGCGTGGTATAGGCACTGTCTTCGATAAACAGATCAACACCGGCGCGGCCCATAAAGCCGCCTCGCTTGCGATGGCAGCTCGGACGGCGCGTCAAAACGCATCTAGACCAGAAACGCTTAATCCCATGCAGCAATCCACGAATCATAATCTCCCTCCAGCCATTCAGGACGCGATTGATACGAGACATCGACCTTGAGCTCAACGTAGCCGCCCTCGGCGGTACCACCCATAGCCTGCGCAAACGCACCGATCACAGGCAACGGCTTGACCTCACCGGAAACGGACACGGACGAGACGCCACCCGCGCCGGCCCGGCCAAGCTAGATATCCCACGA
>UROA01000158.1 GCA_900549355.1 uncultured Collinsella sp.
TTAACTGCCTATCCCCGACCATGCCGAAAAGCGCTGAAACAAAACCGCAGGTAGAACGCTTGCGGTTTTGTTAAAAACGAGGGTGTGATCGGGGGTATCGAACCAAACGTAGTAGATGGGCCGGTTTTGTGGCGGGTGCCGCCAGCTGATCCCTTGGGGACGGAGGAAAACGGATCATTTTGGTCCCGCGAGGCTTGCGGAGGCGCCCGTGCAGGGCTGCCCGAACAAAACTATGCCGGTTTACTACGATGAATCCGAGATTCTTGACCACACCCGCATTTTTGCAAATATCGCAAGCGTTCTACCTGCGGTTTTGCAAGCGCGCAATTTGCTGTGGTCGGAGGCGGGCGATTCATCGTAGTAAACCGGCATAGTTTTGAAATGGCATTAAATCGGTAGCAGACATTTTACTCTGCCGGGGCGGTCGGTCTTCGGGCAACTACCCTCGCAGGTAGGCGATGGCGATTTGTGTGCGGTTGCGCAGGCCCATTTTGGCAAGGATTGAGCTGATGTGGTTGCGCACGGTGCCTTCGCCCATATAGGCGGTGGCAGCGATCTCCTTGTTGTCGAGACCACGGGCGATGAGCTCGGCGACTTCGAACTCGCGGTCGGTCAGGCTGGCAAAGGCTGCGGGCCTACGGGGCGTACCGGCTTCGGCGTCCGCTCCATCAAAGTCGACATCCTCGATCGCCTTGCCCTCGAGCACGCGTTTGCCATCCATGACCTGCGCCAACGCCGGTGGAATGGCGGCGACATCGGTCTTGATCAGGTAGCCGCGGGCGCCCAGCTTGAGCGCCGACACTATGTACTCGTCATCCGAGAATGTCGTCAGAAACACCACGCGCGCCGCAGGGTCGCGCTTAAGGATCTCGCGTGCCGCCGAAAGTCCGTCGCGTCCCGGCATCTGGATGTCGAGCAGCGCGATATCGGGTGCGTGCTCGGCGTAGAGCGCCACCGCGTCGTCGCCATTGGCGCCGGTGCCCACTACCTCGATTTGCGGCTGGGCGCCTAGGATAATCTTGAGCGAATCGACCACCAAGCGGTCGTCGTCGACAACGATGAGCCTCATCGGTCCTCATCTCCTTGCTGTTTGGGAACGGTGGCAAACACGCGCCAGCCGCCGGCGCCGGCACGCGGGCCGGCGGTGAAGGTGCCGCCAAGCGCCTCGATGCGCTCGCGCATGGAGGAGAGCCCCATGCCCTCCGCGGCGCCGCGACTGTTTGCTTGAACCCCGCCCGCACCATCGTCGGTAACAATGAGCTGGTAAAACGACGGATGCTCCATGCACCGTACGGTGACAGCATGGGCGCAAGCGTGGCGCATGGTGTTGGAGAGCGCCTCGCGCAGGACCGCCGCAAAGCAGTTCGCGACATTTGCGGGCGCATGTTCGGTCATAACTTCAAGCTCAATCTGCGGGCCGCCGTCCGAGCGCGCGCCTTCAACAATGCGTTCGAGCTGCACGGAAAGGTCGACGGCGTTGTCGTTGAGTGCGTGGACGCTGGTGCGCACAAGCTGAAGCGCCTCGTCAACCGTGCGTTTGACGTCGGCGAAATCGGCGGCGACGCCGGGCTCGTCGGCGTGGACCACGCGCAGGGCTTCGGTCTGCAGTGAGGCGCGCGTCAGTTGGTGCCCGACGTTATCGTGGATCTCGCGCGCGATGCGGGCGCGTTCGGCGAGTGTCGCGAGCTCGACTTCGTAGTCCTGGCGGTCGGCAAGATCGCGGTTGCGCGCTTCGAGCGCCAGAGCGCGTTCCTGCAACTCGTCGCGGGTGCGGCGCATGCGCTGCTGCTCGCGCTCCAACTGGGCGGTACGTAGCGACAGCAAGGCGGCGGCAACCGAAAGGATGGCGGTCAGCAGGAGCGTTCGGGCGGTGAGCGCGTCGGCACGAAGGTCCGCGACGAGCGCAAAGACAAAGGCGATGCCAATGCCCAGGACGACCCAGGCGTGCTCGCGGCGCACGCGTCGCGCGATGTCATAGAGGGCGAGAGGCGCAAACGGCACAAACGGCGGCACGAAGACGGCCGCGATGATGTAGGCGTAACTCGCGGCCTTGCCCGCACGGCGGGCGCGGTTTCCCTGTGCGACCTCGGCCAGCGAAGTGGCAATAACGCCAAGGCAAAACGCCGCGACCAGGCGAGCGTCCACAGCAAGACCCATGGCGGCCGCAATGCAGCACGCCAGCACAATCGATTTGTCGAAAAGCCTGTTCATACGGGTATTGTACGCGATGCTGCGCGCGGGGGAGGCGCCGCCCGGGGCAACCGTGACATTCCTCCCGCGCGGCAAAGCGGCATCGATCGCTCGCGCGAGCGGGGGTTTCGCCTCCGCCCCCTCGCACTCGTGACAAAGCTCACTGGTGCGCGCCGGCGGCTCCTGCGATGATGCAATCGTACCGGGCCGCAATCAACGGAAGGGCAGCCTCATGACAGACATCGTCCACGTCGAAAACCTCGTCAAGCGCTACGACGACCTTATCGCGCTCGACCACTTTAACCTGAGCATCGCCCCCGGCGAGATCTTTGGCCTGCTGGGCCCCAACGGCTCGGGCAAGACCACGTCCATCAACTGTATTCTGCAGCTGCTTGCCTACGACAAAGGCACCATCGAGCTGTTCGGCGAGCCCATGACGCCCGCCCGCTACGACCTCAAGCGCCGCATCGGCGTGGTGCCGCAACAGGTGGCGGTATTCGACGAGCTCACCGTGCGCGAGAACATCGACTATTTCTGCAGCCTTTACGTTAGCGACCGCAAGCGCCGCCGTGCGCTGGTGGACGAGGCGATCGACTTTGTTGGCCTGGGCGACTTTACCAAGTTCCGCCCCGGCAAGCTCTCGGGCGGCCTGGCGCGCCGGCTCAACATCGCCTGCGGCATCGCGCACAAGCCCGAGCTCATCTTCTTCGACGAGCCCACGGTGGCGGTCGACCCGCAGAGCCGCAACGCCATCCTGGAGGGCATCTGCCGCCTGCGCGACGAGGGCGCCACAGTGGTGTATACCAGCCATTACATGGAGGAAGTCGAGCAGATTTGCAGTCGCATCATGATCATGGACGGCGGGCGCGTGCTGGCGCAGGGCACCAACGACGAGCTCAAGCGCATGATTCAGATGGGCGAGCGCGTGACCGTCGAGGTCGGCGCCGTCGAGGCCGCCACGATCGAGCGGCTGCGCGCCCTTGAGCACGTGCTTAGCGTCGAGCTGTCCGGCGGCGAACTCGTCTGCACCTGCGAGGCGAGCCCGCACAACCTGGTGGACATCCTCGACACGCTGCGCGCTGCCGACGTTGCGCTCGGCCGCGTGTGGAGCGAGCCGCCGACCCTCAACGACGTGTTCCTCGAGATCACCGGCCGCGAGCTGCGCGACTAGGGGGCGGTCATGTTCAACACCATCATCACCACGGTCAAGACGCTGCTGCGTCGGCCGAGCACGTGGGTTTGGGGTGCGGTCTTTCCCATCGTGCTTTCCACGATGTTCATGTTTATGTTTGCGAATCTGAGCTCCGACGGCAAGATTGACCCGGTGCCGGTTGCCGTCGTGGCGGATGAGGCCTGGGACGCCTCGACCTTTAAGGACGTGGCGACGTCGCTTGCCAAGGAGAGCGACAATCAGCTGCTCGAGATCCACGAGTGCGACGACGCAGCCGATGCGAACCGTGCGCTTAAGGCCGGCGAGGTCGCGGGCATCTATACGGTCGACGACGCGGGCGCACCCAAGCTCACGTTGCTGTCGAGCTACGACAGCTCGCGTGCCTCAACGGTGCTCACCGACCGCAGCATTCTGGAGACGGTGGCAAGCTCGTATACACAAAATGCCGAGCTCATGTCTCAGATTGCCCAGGACAACCCGGCGGCGCTCGCCGACCCGGAGGCGGTTGCGCGCGCCCTGTCGCTCGAGGGCGGCACCCGCCGCGTAAGCCTGACACGCACCACGCCCGATGGCACGGTCATCTACTATTACGCGCTCTTTGGCCTGGTCGCGATGATGTCTGCGGAGTTTGCCGCCTTGAGCGTCGTCGATCTGCAGCCCAATCTGTCGGGCCTTGGCGCGCGCCCTTTATTATGTGCCACTCAATGCATCTTATGAAGTGTGGGATTTAAATGTCACCA